>JAFZPN010000182.1 GCA_017550315.1 Clostridia bacterium | reverse complement strand
GGAGGGCAGATCGAGAAGCTTCTTGACGTCGGCGTCGCTTCCGCTCAGGACGGTGTCCCAGGCGGAGGTGATCCAGTCGTCGATGTAGTTGCAGCGGTCCGCAGTCAGTCCTTCTTCTCCGCGGATCTCATACGGATAACCGCGCGCGGTGAACCAGACGATCCCCTTCTCGCCGCCCTTGTAGGCATAGTTGTCGAGCTCGACGAGGAAGTCTCCGTCGACTTTGCCGGTCTCGTCGCCTTTCAGGATATCGATTTTGGTTTCACCGGTCGTGATCTTCTCAACGAGCAGATAGTTGCCGGCATACTCGTTGTTGAAGTAAAGCTCGACCAACCGGCAGGACGGTCCCCACGGGATTCCGTCAAGCTGATTCTGGAGCCAGAACGCGATGTAATTGCGGATCAGAGACTGGTCGCAGTGATTGGAGAGCAGGACCCAGTTGCGGTTCTTCCCCTCCCCGAGCCCGACGAGCTTCTGCTTGACGTCGAATTTCAGGGTGTAGGATTTCTTCTCCCACCCGAGGGAGGCGTTCCCGCGGGTCTTGATCTCGCCCGTGACGCCGTTCAGCTGAAAGCGGCGCGGCACATTGGCAACGGAGAGCGTGAAACCGACGGTCTGGCTGTCGGACCAGACGGGTTTGCCGTTGTCGGTGTTGATGTAGACGGCCGGCGTCCCGGTATCGGTTTCTTCGAAGATCGCATAGATCGTCGTATTCTCGGCATACTTTTTCGCGCGGTGCTCGGCGGTCTTTTCGCCGTCGCTCCACTTCACGAATTCGAATCCCGGTGCCGCGACCGCTTCCACGACGGTGGTTTTTTCGCCGGGAACGAGCGTCTGGGAGGCGATGCCGGAGATATAACCGCCGTTCTCGGGCGTCACGCCGAAATCGACGATCGTCTCGTTTCGCGGGACCGACGCCTGCTCCTCCGACGTCTCGGCCGCTTCCTCCGGGCCTGCGGCGCAGGAGGCAAAGGTCAGCGGCAGAAGGAGCGCACAGAGCAACAGGGCGGTTTTGAGGGAAAAGCGCATGAGGGGACCTCCGCTTTCATATCGATAAGATGACATTCGGATGCATCGTTTTATTTGAATATTATAACCGATGGAAGACGCCTTTGTCAACCGCTCGCGGTCTCGAAACTTCGGAGAAATTGTAAATTATGCGCTTGCCCGCCTGAAAGGAGACGTCCGTGCCGCTTTTTTCCGCTTTCGCTTCCGTCCTCGGCTCGGTATTGGTCCCCGGGACCCTTGCCGCATCCTCGATCCTCATCCTCCCGCGCGTCGGCTGCCGCAATGTCTTCTCGCCGGTCACGACGCTCAGACGCCTCTGCGAAAAGCCGGACGGCAACGGGACGCATCCTCTCGCGGCCCTGTCCGTCGCGCTTGCCGGGACCCTCGGCGTCGGAAACATCACGGGAGTGGCGTCCGCGCTGATGTCCGGCGGGCCGGGAGCGCTCTTCTGGATGTGGATCGGCGCGCTCCTCGTTTTGCCGGTGAAATACCTCGAGGTGCGGCTTGCGGTCCTGTGCCGCCGCCGCGATGCGGGGGGATACTGCGGCGGCGCGATGTACGTCCTGCGCGACGGTCTCGCGGATCTTGCGGGACCGGGAAAAGCGGCGGCTGCCGGCGGGGTGTTCGCCCTTCTCTGCTGTCTCAATTCCCTCGTGACCGGGAACATCGTACAGGCGAATGCCGCGGCCTGTGTCTTGACATCGGACAGAAGACTGCTCTGCGGGATCGCGCTCGGCATCCTCGTGCTTGTCTCGGTCCTCTGCGGGACGCGCAGGATCGAGCGCATCACGTCCTGCGTCATTCCGCTCCTCACCGGCTTTTACATCATCGT
Organism: Clostridia bacterium; assembly: GCA_017550315.1. Classification (GTDB taxonomy): domain Bacteria; phylum Bacillota; class Clostridia; order Oscillospirales; family CAG-272; genus UMGS1696. The sequence continues at coordinate 1,440 of JAFZPN010000182.1, read as the reverse complement.
CTGCCTGCATGTGATCCTGCCGAATCGCGTGCTGCTCCCGTGGATCTTCAAAACCGTCCTGCTCTCCGCCCTTTCCCCCCGTGCGGCGATGGGAGCGGCGATGGGCTTCTCCGTGCGGCAGGCGGTCCGATTCGGCGTCATGCGGGGGATCTTCTCGAACGAGGCCGGCTGCGGGACTTCTCCGACTGCGCACGCGGCCGCCGACACACAGTCCCCCGATCATCAGGCCTCCCTCGGCGTCGCAGAAGTCGTCTTCGACACGCTCGTCCTCTGCACCCTGACGGGTCTTGTCCTTCTGATCGCGGATATCCGGTGGGGTGTTCTTCCCTGGCACGAAACCGCGGACGCGGCGTCCGTCTCCATGGAGGCCTTCTCGAAAGCGTCCGGCGCGACCGTCGCCTCCCTCATCCGGCTGTCCGTCCTGCTCTTCGCTTATTCGTCGATCATCGCGCAGTTTTACTACGGCATGACGGCGATCCGGTATCTCACCAAGAGAAAAACCGCCGCGATCCTCTACGGGCTGGCCTCTTCGGTCTGTCCGGTGATCGGGGCGGTGATCCCGGCCGGCATGATGTGGGTCGGCGCGGATCTTCTGCTCGGGTCGATGACCCTGATCAACTGTTCTGCTCTGGTTTATCTTTCGCGAAGTGCGCGATGGGCTGGGACCCCTCGATGACGACCGCATCGGCCGGTCTGCCTTCGTTGAGGGCGAGGAGCTTTTTGAGAACCTCGACGGCGCCGTCGATGTGGAACGCGCCGCGGATCCCCTGCTTCGGCATCGAGAGATAGATCTTGTCGTGCGCGGAGGTGCGGGGATCGTAAGCGGCGAGATAGTTGCGGAAATACCGGTCGATCGTCTTGTTGTACGCCTCGTCCGCGTCCTTCAGGCGGGTGTAGCGGACCTTTGCCCAGAGGTGCTTCGCGTCCTCGTAACGCTTCTTGTTGAGAAGATAGCCCTTTCCGTAAAGCTCGCTCATCCGGCGTTCCTTCAGCTGCGCCGCGGCGGCTTCCGGCGTCGGAAGGGTCAGAAGATACGTGTCAATGTTATACAGCAGACTTTTCGCGAATTTCCGCGCGGAATCGGTCTTCACCGAGGAGGATTCGCCGTTCGTCGCGTAACCGATGATCTCCGCCAGCGCGGTCATCATGTCGCCTTGAATGCGCGTGACGTCCGCTTCCGAAAATAGGCCTGCCCGGAGCGCTTCCGCCGCCAGCGTATTCGCGTAATCCGTGCGCCTGAGGTTCTCCGGATTCAGAGCGCGCGGGGAAATCAGTTCAGTTCCACTCATCGTCGTCCTCCCCGTCGCCGTCCTCGACGTCTACTTCGTATTCGTCAAATCCTTCGTCATCCTCGTCGTCGGTCTCTGGCGGGAGGATCGGAATCCGCCCGTCCTCTTGCATCGCAGCCTGGAGATCGAAAAACCGGTCGAAGAGGTCGAG
>JAFZPN010000181.1 GCA_017550315.1 Clostridia bacterium | reverse complement strand
GGCGATCAAGGACGCCGAGCCGAGCGACGCCTTCGTCGCCGTCACCCGCATCATCGGGATTGCCATGATTCTGATCGGCCTCTGTGTCGCGGGCAGCAAGCCCATTCTCTGACCTGCGGATCTGCGCCGGCCATTCTGCATTCTGAATTCTGCATTCTGAATTTCTCATTCTGCATTCTCCGGGAGGCCCGTTATGTCCTCACCCAAAAAGCGTTCCCGCTCGATCGCCCGGCAGCTCAACGCGGAGCTCGTCTGGCGCAGCTTCGGGAAAAAGCTCTTCTGGAGCGTCTTCGCCGTCCTTCTCCTCCTCACTGCCTGGTGCTGGACCCAGGAGAACGTCACCGGCGCCCGCGCGATCGGGATCACCTCGCGCGAATTCACGGGATCCCTCCACACCACGCCGCCCTCCCAGTGGGATAGGGTCATCGAAGACCTGCCGGACGATTTCATGACCGTCGTGCGCCACATCGCGAGCGGATCGGAACTCGCGTTCTCGGAGACCTTCCCCTTCCGCGGGATCGCCTACCGCATGAACCTCGCGGCCTCGGGCGAAGACGGCGCGAAGGTCGTCTCGGCGGAGGTCATCCTCGCCGTGCTCTTCTGGGGGTTCCTCCTCTTCAACCTGATCGGCCTCCTGTACGCGGTCCTGCGCACGATCTCCGGGTCCGGGGTGATCCGGCGGTACCTGCGCCCGATTGACGACATGACGGCGTGGGCGGCGCAGCTCTCCGAGGAACGCCACTCGGTCGACGCGGGCGATGTGCGGGATGAGGTGAAGAGCGATCCGACATCCGCCGGGCTGGATCTCGACGATGTGCTCGACGACGCCATCGGCGAGATCGACGAGGTGGAGGACAGCGGCGCGCGGATCGAGCTGCATCAGACGGAGCTCGAGGGCCTCGAGGACGCGCTCAACAACATGCTCAAGCGTCTCGAAGAGGCGAAGAAGAAGCAGATCCGCTTTGTCGACGACGCCTCGCACGAACTGCGGACCCCGATCGCGGTGATCCACGGGTACGCGGACATGCTTGACCGCTGGGGCAAGAGCGATCCGAAGGTGCTGGACGAGGCGGTCTCGGCGATCAAGACGGAGTCGGAGCACATGACGGCCCTGATCGATCAGCTTCTGTTCCTCGCGCGGGGCGAAATGGACCGGCACGTCCTCGACAAGGTGAACCTCGACGCGCAAGAGCTCCTCGATGAGATCATGGTGGAGAGCGAGATGCTCGACGAAGGGCGTCACGTTTTCCGGATGCTGTCCCACCCGGCCGAGCCGGAGGAGGGAGAGGATCCGTCGCTGCGCGCGCTCACGATCAGGGCGGACGCCGCGCTCATCAAGCAGGCCGTGCGGATCTTGCGAGACAACGCGGTGAAGTACACACCCGACGGCGGCGAGATCTCGTTCAAGGCGTACGCGCGGGAAGACGCGGCGGGGCGGAGGATCTGCCTCGAGGTGTCGGACACGGGGATCGGGATCCCATCGGACGAGCTGCCGCGGATCTTCGACCGGTTCTACCGGGGCACGAACGCGCGCGCGGACAATGCGGGCGGCAGCGGACTCGGTTTGTCGATCGCGCAGTGGATCGTCAAGGAGCACGGCGGGAAGATCGAAGCGATCTCCGGCAGCGGCTTCGGAACGAAAATGACGATCGTAATGCCGGGGATGCCCCCGGAGGCAATTGACGAACTCGCCTAAAGGCAAGTTCGTGTCTCAATATAGAAAGTGCGTATCTGTGAAGGTGCGCGCTTTTGTTATGCGGCGAAATCGAAAAAAGGGTACGGATTGCCACGGGCTGACGCCCTCGCAATGACACCTGTTTATGCGATTTGTCCCCGGTTTCAGCACCGGAATCATTTGTGATACAAACGGCACTGCCTCAGAAACCGTCTTGCAAAGCATAAGATTGTGTCATTGCTGAGGAGTGAATTTCCGCAAGCGGAAACTCTTCGACGGGGCAATCCGTACCCCTTGTCTGACGATTTCGCCGTATGAATAAGCATGCACCCGAACAAAAATGCACTTTCAATATTGAGACACGAACTTGCCAAGGCAGGCTTCCCGAAAGATGCGGATCCCTCCGGCCGCAGGCGAGTTCGTCAATGGCTCGCGGGGCTTCCCCGCATCTGCCCCTTTTTGACTTTTTCCGCTCTTTGTGCGGAAATTTCCGATATCCCCTTGACGAATCATTTTCGTCATATTATAATGAAATAAACGCGGGATTCCATCCCGAATCGTCCATTTGTTCCATTCAAAAGGAGGTTCCGATATGCTCAATCTCGGAATCACGTCCCGTTCCTTTAACGGTTTGACGATTTCCGACACCGCCGACCGCATGGCATCCGGCGGCTTTTACTGCACCGAGCTCTGCTTCACCCACCCCGAGCTCCCCGGCTGGACCTACAACGGGATCGGTTCCCTCGAGGGCATTACCCCGGCCCGCGTGAAGGAGGCCGCCCGCGAGTTCACCTCCCGCGGAGTCAGCGTCACCTCCCTCGGCCTCTTCACTGACCTGCGCAATCCCGATCCCGACCGCCGCGCGGAGATCATTGACTACGCCCGCCGGTACATCGAGTTTGCCGCCGAGGCCGGGATCCCCTATCTTGCGAGCGAATGCGGCTTCACGCCCGGCCGCCGCGGGATCAACACGGACACCTACGAATCCGACTACCAGAACATCAAGGACACCATCCGCCCGATCTGCCTCGAAGCGGAGAAGTGCGGCGTCCACCTCGCGCTCGAAGCCTGCGTCCTCGACATCATCCCCTCGCCCCGGCGGCTCAAGACCCTGATCGAGGAGCTGGAGGAGGAGAGCCACATCCGCCTCGGCGCCATGCTCGACCCCGCGAACTTCCTCGCGAACTCCGATGAGGAGGGCATGTTCTACTACCTGAAGCACGACATCAGCTACTTCCACGGCAAGGACCGCAAGATCAACGCCACCTACGGCGTGAATCTCGGGGAGGGCGACATCGACTGGAAGAAGTTCATGGAGCTCTATATCCGCTTTGCCGACAAGAAGCCCTTCATTCTCGAATACTGCAACAAGGACAACTGCCTCGAGATCAAGAAGCGCGCCGAGGATTACTACGACGCCGCGTTCCAGACGATCATTTCGCGGCTGAACTGAGAGTTTTGAGCGTGCGGAACGATTGTACCCCCTCATCAGTCACTTCGTGACAGCTTCCCACCCTTTGAGAAAGGGGGAAGGAAATGCTTGTTTGCGTATCAGCCGACGCGCGCCCGACTTTTTCCGGCGCAAAAGAATCCCGAACGATAACCCCTCCGGGGGTCCGCCATACACTCCAAAGAACACCAAGGATTTTCAAGAAAGGAAAGTCATCATGATCAAGTTAGGCGTAAACTCCGTGCTCTTCAAGACGGTCTCCTTCCGCGAAGCGGCGGAAGCGATCAAAAAGTGCGGCTACGACGGCGTGGAAATCTCCGCCATCGGCGGCATGTGCGAGCATCTCAACCTCGCGGACTGGAAGAACCAGAAGGACGAACTCAAAGCCATCAGCGCGGAATTCGAGCTCCCCTTCCTCTCCACCGAAGTGGCGTCCCATGACCGCGCCCGCCTGAACACGGCCTTCGAGGCCTGCGCCGAGATCGGCATCCCGATCGTGAACATCGGCCCCGGCGGCCAGATGAACAACGAGGACACCTGGGGCCCCATGATGGAGGAGATCGAGACCCTCTCGGAGGATGCCGAGAAGTTCGGCGTCACCCTCTGCGTCAAGGCCCACGTGGGCGCGTGCGTCTATTCCACTCCCACCACGCTCCGGATGATGGAGACGATCAAGTCCCCGGCGTTCGGCGTGGATATGGACCCCTCCCACATCCACCGCGCGGGCGAGAATCCCGCCGTTGCCCTCCCCGCCGTGCTCTCCGCGATGAAGCACATCCACATCCGCGACTGCAAGGGCGAGGGCCCGTCTCCGGGAGCGCCCACCGATCAGGCATGCGGCCGCGGCGACATCGATCTCTTCGGGTATTTCCGTGCGATGGTCGATCAGAAGTATGACGGCCCCGTCTGCCTCGAGGTCATCGGCCCCGATCAGTCGATCACCGACGCCACCCGCATCGCCGCCGAAAGCTACGGCTACATGAATGCGATTTTGAAGTCTCTCGGCGCAAGATAAGGAGAACGCGGGGAGAGGGACTTTTTGAAAACAAGTCCCTCCCCCGGACCCCCTCTTCAAAAACTTTTGGAAAAGGGCCAAGCGGTCCCGAATCTGCAAGCGCGCAGGAATAAACAAACGAAATCCAAAAATCTTTGATGACATACAAGGAGATTTCCCCATGGCAAAGAAATATCCGAACATCCTCTTCTTCGGCATCGACTCCCTCCGCAGCGACCACATGTCGCTCTACGGCTACCACCGCCTCACCACCCCCCACATCGATGCCTACATCGAGGACGGCGGCGTCACCTTCGATAAGATGTACTCCCCCTCCATCCCCACCACGCCGGGCTACGCCTCCATGGTCACCGGCATGGACTGCTTCTCCACCGACTGCGTCGCCCTGCGGCATAAAGGCCCCCTGACCGACGCCGTCCGCACCATGCCCGAAATCCTCCGCGACTACGGCTACACGTCCACGTACATCGGCGGCCACTCCTGCCGCGGCTGCGACAAGTACATCACCTACCCCGACTGGAACCCCGACAAGGCCGAGGAGATGAACAAGGTCGCCATCCCCGAGCTCGAACGCCTCGCCGCGCAGGACAAGCCGTGGCTCCTCTTCATGCGCCACATGGATCCCCACTCTCCCTACTACACGAAGGCTCCGTTCACGCGCATGTTCTACGAGGGAGACGAGTTCGACCCGAACAACAAGTCCCTGAAACCCGTCTATGAGTTCAAGCCCTTCCGCGACTACTTCCTCACCTGGTTCCCGGAAGGCTGCACCGACGCCGAATACATCATCGCGCAGTACGACGCCGCCGTCGCCTACATGGATCTCTGCATCTCCCACATTTTGCAGCGCCTGAAGGAGCTCGGCTGCGAGGACGACACCATCGTCGTCTTCACGTCCGACCACGGCGAGACCCTGTACGACCACGACTGCTACTTCGACCATCACTCCATCTACGACAACGTCCTCGTCGTGCCGTTCGCGTTCAAATACTCCAAGTTCGGCTATGAGGGCCACGTCGACACCATCACGCAGGAGAAGGACATCCTCCCGACGATTTTGTCCCTCGCCGGCATCGACTGCGGCATTAAGTTCGACGGCCGCGACATGACGAAGGCGGTCACCGGAGAAGGCGTGCGCGAGGAGCCGGAGTTCTACATCACCGAGGCGACCTGGATGCGCGAGCACGGCTGGAGAACGCCCGAATGGAAGCTCATGATCGCCCTCGAGCCCGACTTCCACTTCAAGCCGGAGATCGAGCTGTACAACCTCATCGAGGACCCGGGCGAGCTGCACAACATCGCCGACGAGAATCCCGACGTCGTCGCGTTCCTGCGTGCCCGTATGGAAGCGCACATCGCGAAGCGCGAGGCGGAGGTCGGCCATCCGGACCCGATCTACACCAACCTCGACTGGAGCGGCTTCGGCAGACCGTTCGTCTCTTCGCAGGAAGCCTACGACAACCTCCACATCGGCGATCCCGCGGCGGCCCAGAAGCTGCAGGACAAGCTGAAGGAAATGGGCGTGGAGGACTGAGGATGAAGCGCTTCGGCGCCGTCATGCTCGCGCTGCTCACCCTCACCGCGTGCGGCTCTGCCAAAATCAACGGGACCTACACCTCCTATGGACGGCAGGAACCGCATCAGCTGGAATGGGAAACAACAGAAGAGACTGCCTCCGTCACCTACACGGATTATTACCAACAGTGGCGGGATCCGAATTACAAACCGGAGACAGAGCTGATCGACGAAGAAACTCCGGTCGGAATTCAACCCGCCATCAGCTCTCTTCCGGTTACGATGAACGGCGGACGCGGATTTGAGATGGTCTGGTTCGACCCGGAAGCAGACGATCTCACCGCCCAATCGTCGGACACGGACGACTTCGCTCTGTATCTCTGGACCGTTCCGTATCCGGGCGATGCTCCCGAAGGCGAGGGCGACCCGGTATGCCTGTTCCCGCTCTTTGAGGATTATCCGGTCCCCCTTGCGAATCAGTTAGCGTTTCGGAAGTACGCCGTGCCGCACGTTGAGGACGGAGAACTTCGTTCTTTATCGTATCTCATACGCGGCAGGGACGGCGAATGGAAAGAAGACGCCATGAGCGGCTATCGCACGATCCTTCTCAGCCTGAAAAAACTCGCCCCGCTGACCTCCCCGGAGGAGCCGATGTACATCGTGACGGATACGATCCGTACCTTTTATGTGATCGGTTCGCATGCGTATCACGTTGACAACCTCGATCCAAGCATCGACCCGGCTGCCCTGTCCTGTCTCGGAAGTTTTGTGCTGCCGGAGGACGAAGAACTCGTCATAGTCAGATGGCCGTCATTTTGAATGAAAGAGACCGATTTTTAAGTAACCGTTTCCACACGCATTCTATCATCACGCACAGGAGGAAATTCCATGTTTCTCTGCGCATACTGCACGGCCGGAACCCTGGACGCGGTGACGGCCGACGACGCATCCCGCCTCGACCTCATCAACATCGCCTTCGGGACCATCCGGGACGGCCTGCTCCGGTATCCCCGCGTCGCCGAGACGAAGCGTGAGCTCGACCGCATCCGCGCCGCCCATCCCGGCATCAAGATCCTGCTCTCCATCGGCGGATGGGGCGCGGGCGGCTTCTCGACCATGGCCAGGACCCCCGAAGGCATCGCCGCGTTTACCGCCTCCTGCATGAAGACGGCGGACGCCCTCGAACTCGACGGGCTGGACATCGACTGGGAATACCCCACGATCGGATCGGCCGGGATCGATCACGCCCCCGAGGACCGGGAGAACTTCACCGCCCTCCTCGCGAGCCTGCGCGAAGCCCTCGGCGGGGACAGAATGCTCACCATCGCCGCCGGCGCGGGGAAGTACATGATCGACGCCATCGAGATCCCGAAGATCATCCCCCTTCTCGACTACTTCTCCCTCATGACCTACGACATGGCGGGCGGCTGGACCCCGGCGTGCCATCACACCGCGCTCTACCCGACCGGACACCCGGACGTGCACAACATGTGCGTGGACGCGGCGGTCAAGGTCTTCGAGGAAGCGGGCGTCCCGCGGGAAAAGCTCGTCATCGGCGCGGCCTTCTATTCCCGCCGCTGGACGCATCTCCCGGCGGGCGACAACCTCGGCTTCGGCGAACGCTGCTACGATCCGGAAGATAAGGACAGCGGCCTCTGGGGTCCCGGGTACACCGAGATCGCAGAGAAGCTGATCGATCCCGCCTCTCCGGAATCGAAGGGCTGGCGCCTCGTGCGGGACGAAGTCGCCCACGCGCGCTGGCTGTACAATCCGGAAAAGGAAGAATTCCTCAGCTTCGACGACGAAGAGAGCGTCGCGGAGAAGGTCCGGTACGCGGCGGACACGGGCCTGGCCGGTGTCATGTACTGGGAGCACAGCTGCGATCCTTCCCGCCGCCTGCTCCGCGCGATGAGCGAGGCGGTGTAAGGCCGGGGGAATACAGCGAGCGAACACCGTCTGTACCCCCTCATCTGCCCCGTTGGGGCACCTTCCCCACCAAGGGGGGAAGGCTCGTTTGGGTAAGCGCAGCCAGCGTTTCGTGTTCACCAATTCTCGCCGTTATGTGTTATGGAAACCGTTTCGGCAGGGATTCCGCCGCACGACAGATGGCTTCCCCCTTGGGCGGGGAAGCTGTCACGAAGTGACTGATGAGGGGGAACGGTCGCTACGCGCACTCTGACATTGAGCCGGACACAAGAACACACCAAAGAGGTAAATCATCATGCAAAGAACCGTCGTCGTGGGCATGGGTCCCATCGGACACCGCCATGCCCGCGCTTATACCGAATCCGACCGCGCCGAGCTCGTGGCCGTCTGCGACCGCGTCCCGGAGCTGGCAAAAGCCGCCGGAGAAAAGTTCGGCGTCCCGTACTTCACCAAGGCGACCGACATGTTCGCCGCGATGAAGCCCGACATCTGCTCGGTCACCACGGGCGGCATCGAGTATTCCTCCGATCACTATGAACCCACGATGCAGGCCTTCGAGGCGGGCTGCCACGTCCTCGGCGAAAAGCCCATATCGAACGATCTGAAAAAGGCCGCCGAAATGGTCGCCAAAGCCGAAGAATGTGGCCTCTGCTACGGCATCGACATGAACCACCGCTTCACCCCGGCGGCGCGTCAGGCCAAAAAGTGGCAGGACGACGGCCGGATCGGCTCGCTCCTCTTCTGCAACATGGCCCTGTGGATCGGCAAATTCATGCCCCTCGACTCGGTCTACTACCACTTCAAGGCCCTGAACCCGCACAGCGTGAACATCATGCAGTATTTCTGCGGCCCGATCAAGGAGGTCTCGACCTTCGCGATGAAGGCGCCGGGGCGGGACATCTGGTCGACGCAGTCCACCGCCATGCGCTTCGAGTGCGGCGCGGTCGGGCACCTCACCTCGTCCTATGACATCCGCCGCGGCCATCCGATGGAGCGCTGCGAGGTCGCGGGGACAAACGGACGCTTCGTGTTCGAGGACATGTGGCGCGAGGCGACCCTCTATCCGGCCGAGACCTACCTCAAGGAAGTCTATACGAATCCGGTCTTCGACGGGTTTGAGGGCTTCTACGACACGTTCCGCGACCGCATCCACTGTTTCGTCAAGCAGGTGGACGAGGGCGCGCGGCCCGACGAGATCGACGGCAGCGGACGCGAAGGGCTCGAAGCCTCCCGCGTGATCCACGCCATGATCCGCTCGAACGAAAACGGCGGCGCCGTCGTGCAGGTGAAGGAGATTACGGAGTGAACAACGAATAGTGAACAGGGAGTAACTTCGGTAGAATCCGCTGCGCGGATTCAAAAAAATGAAAACGCGAAGCGTTTTCTACCGCAACTCTTCACTTTTCACCCTTCACTCTTCTCTTTCGCTTATCCTTCCCTCTCCAGCCAAAACAAAGGAGCCCTCCATTGCCAGACGTACTCCATCACGAGACCTTTATGAACGACGGGCCGGTGATCGCGATCGTGCCGGCGGAGCATCACGGGCGGATGCGCGCGCACTCGCACGAATTTTATGAAATCGTGTACGTTGCCGACGGATTCACCCTGCATTCCGCGGGCGGGACGATCACCTTGCTCGTGGCGGGAGACCTCTTCTTCGTCAAGCCCGGAGAGGAGCACTCGTATATCAACGCCTACCAGACCAAGCTGTACAACCTGATTTACAGCGCCGAAGAGCTCGGCAATCTCCGGCGCGATCTGGCTGCCCTCCCGGGACTCGACGAGATGTTCTCCCCGACCCCCGCCCCGCCGGATCCCGGCGCGAAACCGGGCGAGGAGAAGAACACGCGCCTCATCCACGTCCCGATGCACGAGCGGCGGTCCGTGGAATCGGCTCTCCGGGAAATGGCGGAGGAGCGCGAGGGCCGAAAGACCGGCTGGGAGATCGCCCTCAGGATCCGGCTGGCGTCGTTTCTGCTGCGCTATTCCCGCATGTACGCGGAGCAGTGGGACAGCCGGGTCATCTCCGCGGACGACTACTACGGCTACGTCTACAAGATCCTCTGCTACGTGGACACGCATTACAGCGAGAACATCACGATGAACGACCTCTCCGCCGTGGCGGGCCTCTCCCCGGACTACATGGCCCGGAAGTTCAAGAGCGCCCTGCACATGACCCCGTCGGAGTACGTGCGCAAGTTCCGGATCGCCCGGGCCATGGAGCTCCTCTGCACGACGGACCTCTCGGTCGCCGAGGTCGCGCGCCGCACCGGATTCTCCGATGTTTCCCTCTTCTCCCGCGTCTTCAAGCAGTCCGTCGGCTTGCCCCCCGCGTCGTATCGGAAGAACGCCGTGGAGTAATGCATGGGGGAACGGGGGTACGGTCGCTTTCTTAGAATGAAAGCCTGCGATGCGGAGCATCGCCGCAAAGAATTTTACTCTGGGGGGAAAACAAGCCGTGTCCATTTCATGCAGCGGCCAATATCATGCGGCACAGGCTGCACGCAGTTTCATTCTTCATTCTGCATTCTTAATTCTTAATTCCATCAGGAAAGGACTCACACCATGGAAAAAATCTTTAAG
>JAFZPN010000180.1 GCA_017550315.1 Clostridia bacterium | reverse complement strand
GCTATGTCACCCCGGCGTACTACGACGTCGTTCTGAACGGCAAGTACCTGCGCGACAAGGATTCCTCCGAGATGCTCGAGATCGCGATGGCCGGCGTCAAGATCGACTTCGGCTGGATCCACACCTACAGCCTGTCCTCGATCTCCCAGAGCCTGATCCGCGACATCCTCTACAACACGAAGTCGAGCAACTTCACCTCCGCGTACGCCTCGAAGAAGAAGGTCTTCGACAAGATGATGTCGAAGCTCGTCGAGAACGTCGAGAAGATCAATTACTAAGCGCTTTGTAGATGAATAATTGACCGCGTCGCGAGAGGAATTTTGACATTCCTCTCGCCGACGGCTTTTTAGACATGTGTTTCCCCGTTTACATTTAAGGAGCGAATCATGGCAAAGAAACAACCGACCGGGTTTTATGATCCAAATACAGGAAAAATTGTACAATATACAAAGCCAAAGAGAAAAGCTTGGCCTTGGATTGTTGCTGTTGTTGTTATCATAGCCGGTATTTATGGTGCCGGTTCAAAGAATGATACAGTGCCGGACAGAGAAACGTCAGCAATCGAGACAGAAGATTCTAATATATTTCTTCTAAAAAGCACTGCCGATCCGGAAACAGTGCCATCTGAAGAAGCCTCAACTATAGGCGAGGCGCAAGATATAGAACTAAAAACAGATCAGGAACCGACAAAATCGGAACCCGAACCAGAACTGGAGCCGGAACCGGGACCGGAACCCGAACCAGAACTGGAGTCGGAACCGGGACCGGAACCCGAACCAGAGCTGGAGCCGGAACCGGAACTGGAACCTGAACCAGCGCCGGCCGTTCTGACACTTGAAATCGATGAAACGCCAAATGAGCCTGTTACACGCTCCGGAGGGACTGGACCGGATGATCCTTATTGGCTACAATATACCTACGAAAAAGATTCTGTGATCGAAAATCCCATTGGTGAAGTATATGCTGTCAACACCAACACTCACAAGCTTCATCGTATGACATGTAAAGATGTAGAGAAGATCAAGCCGGAAAACTACACAGAGACTGAAAACCCGGATGAGTATCTTGCCGCTGGGTATAGCTGGTGTAAGAAGTGTCACGGCTGATAGACAAGGTCCCTCATATAGCGCGGATGCAAATCCGCGCTTTTTCCGGTTGCTTTTTTTATGCTCTTTATCTATTGACATGCTCCGCGCGATTTCGTATAATGAAGGAAATCGTCACAGGATCCGGTCCCCCGGAGAAAGGTGTATCATCCCCCATGCTGAAACGACTTGCGCGGTGTATCGGCGAGTACCGGCTCGTCACGATCATCACCCCCGTTTTCATGCTCGGCGAGGCGGCGATCGAATGTCTCATGCCGTTCATCATCGCGAATCTCATCAACGAGATCAACGCGGGATGCGAGATGGAGAAGATCGTCAAAAACGGCGTCATCCTCTTTATCCTCGCTCTGATCTCCATGGCGTGCGGCGGCGCGGCGGGATTTACCGCTGCCCGGGCGTCGTCGGGATTCGCGAAGAATCTCAGACGGGATCTCTTCGCCCGCGTGCAGGCGTTCTCCTTCGAGAACATCGACCGCTTCTCCTCCGCCTCCCTCGTCACCCGCATGACCACGGACGTCACCAACGTGCAGATGGCGTTCATGATGATCATCCGCGGCGCGATCCGGTCCCCTCTCATGCTGATCTTCTCGGTCATCATGGGCTTTTACATGGGCGGACCGCTCGCCGGGACCTTCGTCGTCGTCATCCCCTTCCTCGTCGCCGGACTACTCCTCATCGCGAAGTTCGCCATGCCCACCTTCCGCGCGGTGTTCCGCAAGTATGACCGTCTGAACGAATCCATCGAAGAGAACGTCATGGCCATGCGCACCGTCAAGGGCTTTGTCCGCGAGGAATACGAAAAGAAGAAATTCGGCGCCGCCGCCGAGGACATCCGCCGCGACTTCACCCGCGCGGAACAGATCGTCGCGTGGAACAACCCGCTGATGCAGATCTGCCTGTATTTCAACATGGTCTTCATCATGCTCGTCGGCTCCCGCCTCATCGTCTCCTCGACCGGGACAAGTCTCGGCGTCGGCCAGCTCTCCGCGATGCTGACCTACGGCGTGCAGATCCTCATGTCCCTCATGATGCTCTCCATGCTTTACGTCATGATCACGATCTCCGCGGAATCCGTGCGCCGCATCGCCGAAGTTCTCGATGAAGAGAGCGCGCTGACCAATCCGGAGAATCCCGTCATGACCGTCGCGGACGGCTCCGTGGATTTCGACGGCGTCAGCTTCAAGTATTCGGCGTCGGCGGAACGATACGCGCTTGAGAACATCGATCTGCATATCGCGTCCGGCGAGACCGTCGGCATCATCGGCGGCACCGGATCGTCGAAATCGACGCTCATCCAGCTCATCTCCCGCCTGTACGACACGACGGTCGGGTCGGTGAAGCTCGGCGGGCGCGACGTGCGGGAATACGACCTCACCGTCCTGCGCGATTCCGTGGCGGTGGTTCTGCAGAAAAACATGCTCTTCTCCGGCACGATCCGCGAGAATCTCCGCTGGGGCGACAAAAACGCGACGGACGAGGAGATCGAGCATGCGTGCCGTCTCGCGCAGGCGCATGACTTCGTCACGGCGTTCCCGGACGGCTACGACACCATGATCGAGCAGGGCGGCACGAACGTCTCCGGCGGGCAGAAGCAGCGTCTCTGCATCGCGCGGGCGCTACTCAAAAAGCCGAAGGTGCTGATCCTCGACGACTCGACGAGCGCGGTCGACACCAAGACCGACGCCCTGATCCGCCGGGGCTTCGCGGAGTACATCCCCGAGACCACCAAGATCATCATCGCGCAGCGCATCGCGTCCGTGGAGCACGCCGACAAGATCGTCGTCATGGACAACGGACGGATCGCCGACGTCGGGGTGCACGCCGAGCTCATGGAGCGCAGCCCGATCTACCGCGAGGTTTACGAACAACAGACGAGAGGAGGGGGAGACGATGGCAGCAGCTCCGACGAACACGAAACCGCGTAAAGGCGTCATCCGGCGGCTTCTCAAAATGCTCTTCGGCTATTTCCCGATCCTCGCGCCCGTGACGGTCGTCGGGATCCTCTTCTCGTCCGCCGTCTCTTCGATCCCCGCGCTCTTCCAGCAGAAGATCATCGCGATCATCGAAAAATGGGTCGACACCGGGAACTGGCCCGCGGCGAAGGCGGAGATCATGCCGCTCATCGCCGTTCTGATCGTCCTCTACATCCTCTCGATCCTCTTGATGATCGCCGATCAGCTCATCCTCGCGTACATCACGCAGGGCTTCCTCTGCAAGATGCGCAAGACCATGTTCGACCACATGCAGGATCTTCCGATCCGGTACTTCGACACGCACCGGGCCGGGGATATCATGAGCTATTACACCAACGACATCGACACCATGCGCCAGCTCGTGTCCCAGTCCCTGCCGCAGATCCTGCGCTCGGGCGTCGTCATCGCGACGGTCCTCGGGATCATGATCTGGTACTGCGGCTGGCTGACCCTGCTCATCCTCCTCGGCGTCGTCGCCATGGTCGTTGTCTCGCGGATCTTCGGCGGCGGATCGGCCAGGTATTTCCGCCGTCAGCAGCAGTCCATGGGCAAGGCCGAGGGCTATGTGCAGGAGATCATGAACGGCCAGAAGGTCGTCAAGGTCTTCTGCCGCGAGGAAGAAGCCAAGGCGGACTTTGAAAAGCTCAATGCCGCGCTCTGCGAGGACAGCTTCAAGGCCCACGCCTACGCCAACACGCTCGGCCCGGTCATCGGCAACATCGGGAACGTGCTCTACGTCCTCGTCGCGATCGTCGGCGGCGCGCTGCTCCTGACCCACGCTCCGAACTTCTCGCTCTCCGGCCTGCCGATCAGCATCTCGATCATCGTCCCGTTCCTCAACATGGCGAAGCAGTTCACGGGCAACGTCAACAACCTCTCCCAGCAGATCAACTCCATCGTCATGGGCATGGCGGGCGCGGACCGCGTCTTCTCCCTCATCGACGAGGAACCGGAG
>JAFZPN010000179.1 GCA_017550315.1 Clostridia bacterium | reverse complement strand
CTCGAAATTGGTTCTCCGTGCGGTGAGTAGGGGACATTATTGGTGAGCTTTCCAGCGGTTTATGCACGCCGGGAAAGAAAGCCGGAAATTTGAGGGGGAACGGATTGCCACGTCGGGACCGGGCGGTCCCTCCTCGCAATGACACTCAATGATGAGGCTTCTGCCCGGTTTCTGACGCCGAGCGCTGCATGTCCCATGAAACTTGGGGTTCGCGTCCCTGAACATCCTTCAGACTTTTTGCGGTCAGAGGAACAAAACCGTTGACAACCTCCCCCTCTCCTGCTATAATGGAAACGATCGGAAATATACCCTGACATGACGAGGAGGACACTATGCCATACGCCGTGAAGCGCAGCGCGCGGAAAGACTCGCAATACATCGACCGTCGGCTCGAGGAATACAACGACTCCGTCGTGCCGCCCGAAGAGGGTGCGGAGGAAGAGGATCTCGTGTTCAAGATCACCGACGGGGACGGGAAGATCCTCGCCGGATGCATCGTGGAGATCGATCCGTGGAAGATCGCGGAGCTCGACATCCTGTGGGTCGAGGAACCGTACCGCCGGCAGGGCATGGGCTCGGCCCTGATCCATGCGGCGGAGCGTGCCGCAAAGGAAAAGGGCTGCCGCCTCATGCTCCTCGGCACCTTCGATTTTCAGGCAAGGCCGCTCTACGAAAAGCACGGCTACACACTCTGCGGGACCATCGGGGACTGGCCGAAGGGACACGAGAATTATCCCTTCCGGAAGCGCCTCGATCAGCCGTATGAGGAATACGTCCCGTCGAAGGTCTGCACCCGCGAGATCCTGTCCGGCACGGAGGAGGACGCGGAGATCATCAGCGACAGACTCGGCGCATACAACGACGCGCAGGTGAATCTGACCGGCACGTACGAGAAGCGCAACCGGAAGCTGGTGGACGCGGACGGCAATCTGGCCGCCGGCATCATCGCGGGCATCGACCGCTGGAAGACGGGACATATCCACGCGCTCTACGTGGAGGAACCGTATCGCCGGCAAGGTCTGGGCTCGCGGCTGCTTGCCGGGTTTGAGCGCGCGGCGAAGAAGAGGGGCGCGGAGATGATCCTCGTGCTCACGGTCTTCGACTGGCAGGTCGATTTTTTCCGGAAGCACGGCTACTTTGCCGCCGCCGAGATCGAGGACTGCCCGGCGGGCCATCGGACCTATATGATGAAAAAGGTTCTGTGACATCCGCGCGGCGCAGGGAAACGCACGATTCCGCGACAGGCAAAAAGGATCCCGCGGGGGATCCTTTTTGTGCGGGGGACCGTTTACGTCCTGTGCAGCAGCTCCCACAGGCGGTGCAGGAACACCACCGTCATCCCGCGGGTGCAGGGTTCGTTGAGCGCAAGCCCGTCCCCCGTGCCGCGGAGGATCCCGCTGTCGAGAGCCCATGCCGCGGCCTCGTCGTACCACATGCGCGGGGCAGGGGATTTCTCCGCTCCCGTGATATTTCCGACGCCGAGGAACGCCGACGGATCGATGGGGACACCCCCCTCCCGGATCTCGAAGTGCAGATGCACGCCCGTCGCGCGGCCCGTCTGACCGGCCACGCCGAGCGCCTGACCCTCCGCGATCCTCTCTCCCTGCGAGACCGCGCGGGAGGCGAGATGGCAGTGGTAGTAGACCCGCCCGTCGTCGCCGAGGAAGGAGACGTAATTCCCCCACTCCGACGTGCGGTTCATGGGGTCTGTCACCATCCGCGACTGGAGCACCGATCCGGATACGGCGGCGCGGACCGCGAGATCTCCCTCCCGCAAGGGGACGAGATCGATCCCCGTGTGCTCCGACAGGGCGCCGGTGAACGGATCGCGCCGCGCGCCGAAGGGGGAGGTGACGCGGATGCCGGACTCAAAGGGCAGCGTCATCGTCCGCACTCCCTTCCGGTGGTTTTTCCGCGTCTTGCGCGTCGGCGGACGGGATCTGTGCCTGCCTGCCGAGGACGGAGAGCGCGTTTTTCATCGCATCCGGGACCGGCACGCCCATGAGGACCATGTTTTCGAGGATCGAGAGGCCTTCGTTGACCGTCAGCGAGATCGCCGCGGCGTCGCGCAGAAACGTCGAATCCGGCCCGATCACGGCGTCGAGGCGCACCGCGATGAGGACGAGGAGGAGCATCATGCCCTTGCGGAGGAGTCCCTTGAAGCCCGCGCGGCTCTCGAGGCGTCCGTCCGGGGATTTCGGCGAGCGGTGAAAGACGCCCGCGACGAGGAGCCCGGTGAAATAGTCGATCGCCATAAAAATGACGAGGGTGACGAGGGCGGCATCCCAGCCGCCGAAACAATAGGCCGCCGCGGAACCGAGAATGCCCGCCGCGGTGAGAATGAGGTTTTTCATAAACCGGTATTTTCCTTTTCCGCGCACCGCTGAATGATGAATGACGGCGCGCTTTTTTAATTCTGGATTCCTCCCGCGCATCCTCCGTCCGGCGGCGGTCCCGGCGGCGGGAAACAGACGCGGGTGCGGGGAGGGGCTTTTCATAAAGATTTCCGGGGAAACTGTCCCGGCGTTTATGCCGAGTGCGGGCACTGCCCGTCACGGATCCACTCTTCGAGAGCTCGGACCCGCGCGTCGATGCGCGAGAGCTCCATGACCGGACGCGTGAGGATCTTCACGGCAAGGGCGGCGTCGGCGGGGGTGAGCCCGTCGTCAGGATATGCGCCGATCCGCTCGATGTTGAGGCAGATCTTCGTCTCGGCGGGGATGCGGAAGGGACCGCTCCAGCCGCCGTAGAATTCCCCGTCCGGGGCATAGGCGGTCACGCGGAATCCGTCGGCGCACAGGACATCGGCATCATACCCGAACGTGAGGCAGGAGGAGGTCCGGGCACAGCGGCGGTCGTCCTCCCCGATGAGCGCGCCGCCCTGCGGGATCCACCGTCCGGGGACGCAGACCGGGGAAAAGACGCCGTCGAGGAGGGAGGTCACGCGGTCCGCGAGCATCTGTTCGGCTTCGGCAACGGCGGCGACCGCGGAGAGCATGGACGTCGAGACGAACGCGAGGCTCTCGGCGACGGAGGCGATGTCCGCGGCGGTGCGGGTCGGGATGCGGACGGCTGCGGCGTAGCGGGCGGCGTCGGTTGGGGTCAGGCGTGCGCCCGGCTCCTCCTCGGCGGCGATGACGAGGACGAAGGGGGTGTCGGCGGGGACGGTCAGGATGGGGGCGGGGCGGCCCTCCGTCTCCTCCGCAAGCGGCTTGCCGGCCTCATCGAATCCGGAGACGCGGAAGCCGGGGGCGGCCTCGATGCGGAGCGGATAGGGGAATGTGAGGAAATCGGCGGTGCGCACGCGGCGGCTGTGTTCGCGGCGGACGGGGGCGGGGCAATCCGGCGGTCCGGGGATCCACGTGCCGACCTCGCAGAGGGGGATGCGCGCGCCGTCGGCTAAGGCGGTAAGCTGCGCGTCGGTGAGGGTATGAAATACGCGGACCTCTGCGTCCGGATCCCCGCCGGTCGGGTATCCGGTGACCGGTCGCGAAGGGTCGCGGCGCGAAGGATCGCGGCGGGCGGCGGAAATGGGGGGAATCTCTCCGAGGAAGGGGAGGGATTCGCGGTTATGAGAATGTTTCATAGAATCTCCTTCGGGATTTCGTCGGTTTTTCATCGTGTTCTTCGGCTTTCTTTGCTGTTCTTCTGCTTCTTTTGAGGGATCTCCGGATCCGCCGACGGGGCATCGGTATATTGGATCGGATCGCGGGATCCCCTGCGGCATAAGGGTTTCGGCGGGATTTTCGGAAATCCGGCGTCGGCTGCGGCGTGACCCGGGGCAAGGTCATGCGCGCGAAATCGCAGGTTTCCGGGGAATCCTTCCGCGCGAAAACGTGCCGCGGCGGTACAATCGCCCGTCGGAACAATTATAACGCATTCTCTTGAAAATGTCAATAGCTTTTGAAATAATTTCTAAGAATAATTTTCTTTGCGGGAGAGAAAGGAAAATGAAGGCGAACATGCGCCGGGGACCCGGTTCCTGCGGTTCGTATTGCAATCCGTTCCCCTTTACGAAATCCATGCATAAAGAAAAGGGGAACGAGTGAATTTCCTTCGGAGTGAATTTGCTTCGCAGTGAATTGCCCCCTTCCGTCACGACGATTTGCAGGCAAATCGCGTGACACCTCCCCCAAGGGGGAGGCATACAACATGCAGCTTCAGTTCATTCTTAATTCGTAATTCATAATTCGTAATTCGCTCATTTCCCTCCTCCTTTCCCGCCCGGAAATCCCGCGCCGCGCAACTTCCCGCGCAGCACCTGACCCCCGTTCCGCCGGATCCCCTATTCCCCGCCGCCCTGCCCCATCTCCCGGCCCGAATCCCCACAGAGATTCCGACCCGATTTGCCGCCGCCGCCGTGCTATCCTATGGTCGCGGAAGACAGCCCGACCGTCCGGCCGGCGATCGGTTGCCTTCCCGAGAAGTTCATTCACGGAGGTTCAAAGCATCATGCAGGAACATTCGACAAGGAACAGAGCACCGGGAGCACGGGGAACCGCGGGAGCCGCTAAAACGGCACGCCCGGCGGGGGTCCGCGCGATCCGAAGACAGCCGAGATCCCTCGTCTCCCTCCTCGGATCCGTGCGCGCGAAGCGCATCCTCCTCTGCGCGCTCTGCTTCCTCACCGCTCTCGTCGTCGCCGGAACGCAGGCATTCCCCGGGACCTACCCCTTCGGAATCGCGTTCGCGGCCTCGGCGGGAGGGGGACTTGCCGCACTCTCCGCACTCCTCGGCGGGATGCTCGGATCGGCGCGCATCCCGGTGACGGGCGGCGTCTGGGCGGCGGCGATCCTCGGCCTGATCGCGGCGCGGACGGCTGCCTCGCTCTGGCTCACGGCATCTCCCCGGGAAACCGGTACACGGCACCGCAGTTCACCCAAACGGATATCTGACGGCGTGAGACGCCTTTTCCGTGAAGCGGAAGAGGACGGCTCCCGCGGCGCGCCTCTGACCCCCGGATCCGCCTCGCCGCCCGACGGGAAAATGAACGTCGGGACCGTGCTCCGGGAGAATATCCGCGTCCGGTTGGCTCTCTCTGCCGCGGCAGCGCTGTTCGCCGGAGCATGGTCGGTTGTGGCGGGCGGGTTCGAGGTTTACGATCTGTTCGGCGCTGTCTTCTCCCTCTTCGCCGCTCCGCTGGGTACATATTTGTTCTGGGCGGCGACGGAGAGGAAAATGCGGTCGTCCCCCGTGCGGGAGTTCGGCGTCTATGCCCTCCTCGCCGTCGTGACGCTGTCTTTGCACCAGATCTCGGCTTCTGTCTTCTCCTGGCCGGCAGGAGGAGCGGCGGCGGGCGTGACGGGCGAGGGCGCGGTCCTGCGGCGGATGGCGTTTGACGGCGGGATCCTCTTCGCGTTCGGGGCGGCCATGATCGTCACAAAGGCCGCGGGCATCCACCGGGGCGCGCTCGCCGGGCTCTTCTGCGGGGTCACCATGACGCCGTCCATGGCCCCCGCGTATCCCCTCGCCGCCGTGATCTGCGCCGTCCTCGGGAGCCTTCCCCCGGGTTTTTCCGTGGCGGGCGCGGGCTTTGCGGCGGTGACGTGGGCGATCTTCACGGGCGGGGTCGACGGATTCGCCGCGATGACGCCCCCGGTCGCGCTGGCATCGGCCGTGCTGGTCCCCCTCTTCCGCTATGAGCTCATCCGGCTGCCCGCGTCGCTTTTCGGCACGGCGTACGCGGCTCTCGGACAGCGGAGCGGGGACGCGGCCTCGGCGGAGCTGGCGGCGGGGGACCTGCGGCGGCGGATCGAAGGCCTCGGCGAGGGGCTCGGATCGGTGTCCGCGGTCCTCGGCGGGATGGCGGACCGGCTCTCGAAGCCCTCGCGCGGGGAGATGCTCGCGATCGCGGAGGGGTGCTTCGGGCGGACGTGCGCGAGGTGCCGGCGGCGTTCGCTGTGCCTCGTCTCCGATCCCGCGCGGTTCGAGCCGCTGCTCCGCACCATGGCGGCGGATCTGCTCAGGGACGGATCGGTGTCGGCCGCGGCGATCCCGCCGACGCTTGCCTCCTCGTGCGCCGACGCGGGGCGGATCCTCGACGAGATCAACCGGGAGGCGGGGGACAGGATCGCCGAACTGGCCCGCGGAAACCGGCTTGCGACCTCGGCGGAGGACTTCGGGCTCGCGGGGGAGCTGATCCGGAGCGCACAGCGGTGCGGCAGAGAGGCGTCGGACCGCGATGACGCGCTCTCGAAGAAGCTGCGCCGGGTCCTCTCGTGGAACAATTTCGCGGCGTCGTCGGTCACGGCGTACGGGCGGCGCCGGCGGCACATTTACGTCGGGGACGTGGATCTCGCGGCGACGCGGATGGGCGGGGACGACATCCGGCGCCTGTTTGAGTCGATCGCGGGGGTCCCCCTGTCCCCGCCGGAATTCGAGCTGAACGGCACGACTTTATCCATGCGGCTCCATTCCGTCAACCGGTATTCCTGCCGGACGGGCAGCTTTTCATGCGCGGCATCGAGCGTACAAAGGTACTATGGCGGCAAACGCAGCTGCGGTGCAGACTCCGGTGAAGAGCGCGCGGCGGAGAGATCCGGGGAGGCGGAGGAGGTGCGGATCGAAGTGACGGACGGCGAGCCGGAGACGGTGTCGGGGGACAGCGTCACGGATTTCGAGGCGGACGGGCGGTATTACATGATCCTCTCGGACGGGATGGGGAGCGGGAAGGAGGCCGCGCTGACGTCCGGGATGGCGGCCTCGATCCTCGAGAGGCTGATCCGGTCCGGGGCGGAGCTCGAGACGGCTCTCAAAATGCTGAATCAGATCATCCGGTCGACCGAGCGCGAATGCTCCGCGACCGTCGACATCGCACAAATAGACCTGGCGACGGGGGAAGCGCGGTTCATCAAGAGCGGCGCGGCGCCTTCGTTCGTACTCAGAGACGGAAGCATCTTCCGGCTGCAGTCAAAGACAGTCCCGCTCGGGATACTCTCCGCGCTGGACGCGGAAATGATACGGTTTGACGTGCAGGCGGGGGATACGGTCGTCATGATTTCGGACGGGGCGGCGCGGTCGTACGAAGAGGCGCCGTGGCTTCTCGATCTGATGAGCACGGACGAGGGGATCCTCTCGGGGGACGAGCGGACCGCGGCGATGACGGTGGTGAGCGAGGCGGCGATGCGGGGCTCGCGGGACGACATCACGTGCGGGATCCTGCGGGTTGTGAGATCCGCATGAAGAAAACAGAAAGAACGCGCGGCGGGAACTGCGCGTTTTTTCTTAGTTTGCGCGCAAAAAAAGGCTGCGCAGCCTTTTCGTGACTGCGCAGCCGGGTTATTATTACCCTCAGAGTTTCTTCATTTCCCCGCGGAGCTCGACCAGGCGGTCGTGCAGGTACGCCGTGTACTTGTCGGTGTACTCGACGTACTTATCAAACCCGATGTGGCCCGCGTCGTATTCCTTGCGGACAAGCTCCAGCATATCCGTCACGCGCTTCTGGACGTCGTTCATCTCCGCCTCGATGTTCGCGCGGACCGTATCGGCCGGATCCTCGCCGCTCTCGCATTCCTCGCACTCGTCCCCGTCTTCCCAGGCCCATTCGGCCTCGTCGGCGGAGCGCGTGCTCCCGTCTTCCCCCGTCGTGCCGTCGCCGGCGTCGCCGAGATCGTCCATCATGCTCTTCAGGTTTTCCTTCATCTCGCGGAAAGCCTCTTTCAGGCTGTCGCGCGCGGTCTTCGTCTCGTCCTTCAGCCATGTAAACGATCCGGAGGACGCGCCCTTCAATTCGTTCCAGCCCTTTTTCAGCTCTTCCCACGCCGTCGTGAGGGCTTCCTTTGCCTCCCGGCGGATCTCATGGATGTTCTCTTTTGCCTGACGGCAGAGCTCTTCGTCGAGGATCGCGCCGCGGGTCTCTTCCTCGTTCGCTTTCTTCGCCGCTTCGGCTTCCTTGTACGCGCGCTTGGCTTCCTCGAAATCGGCCTGCGCCTCTTCAAAGGCGCGCTTGGCGCTCTCGAACGCCGCGTCCGCTGCCTTGGCGGATTCCTCGGCGGCTTCGTTCACCGCGTCCCCGAGGTCCTTCGCCGCGTCGGAGGCCTTTTCCGCCTCTTCGGCAAACGCCGCCTTCACGGTCTCGACGACTTCGCCGGCCTTCGCCGCTGCTTTTTCGACGACGCCGCTCTTCTCGACTTCCCGGATGACGTTTTCCGCCTCCGCGGCAGCCTTTTCCGCGATCTCGCGGGCCTTCGCCATTTCCTCGCGGAACCGCGCGATCATGTCCTGGATTCTCTGTTCGTGTTCGTTGTTGTATTCGCTCATGGTTGAGTCCTCCCGTTGTGTGATAAATAATGAGATATCGGTCTCCCCGGCTTCGTTCCGGGGGAAAATGAGAAGATCCGGGCATTCTGTGTCCGGATCCTGTGCGTACGATGGGTCGGTCAGCCAGACGGCGCGCCCGTGCTTCACGAGCCCGCGGGCCCGCTTCGGGTAGGTTTCGCCGATCTGGTGTCCGTCTGCATCGAATACGCGGATCCGCGATCCGCTTCCGTTTGCTTTCATGGGTGTCGTCCCCTTTCGATGTGCGGAGGATGCAGCGTCTGTTTTTTTGCATGGGTGCCGTCCCCCTCGCTGCGACGCCATTATACCACCCCCCGGCCGGCATGTCAAGCGTTTCCCGATTAAGGTTTGATTAAAGCGTCATGAGAGAAAAATTCCCCGGCGAGGGCGGAAAATTTTCCCGTATCCCTTGACAATACGGCGTTTTCATTGTAAAATAATAAGAGCTATGCAAAAGGATTCACAATCGAAATACTCACCAAGGAGATCAAAAACATGAGCCTGAAATCCCAGGAAACCATCGCTGCCAATCAGCGTAAAATCACCTTCGACGTCGACGCCGAGACCTTCAAAAAGGCCATCGAAAAGGTCTACCGCCGTCAGGTGAAGAACATCACCATCCCCGGCTTCCGCAAGGGTCACGCCCCCCGCGCCATCATCGAAAAGATGTACGGCCGCGAAGTGTTCTTCGAGGACGCCGTCAACGAAATCATCCCGGACGCGTATGAAGAAGCGGCGAAGGAACTCACCGAGACCGTCGTCAGCCGTCCCGAGTTCGATCTCGTCTCCGCCTCCGTGGAAGACGGCGTCGTCCTCTCCTGCACCTTCTATGTCAAGCCCGAGGTCGAGATAGGCGACTATCTCGGCATCCCGGTCGAGCGTCCGAAGGTCAATGTGACCGAGGAGGAG
Source organism: Clostridia bacterium (assembly GCA_017550315.1). Lineage (GTDB taxonomy): Bacteria > Bacillota > Clostridia > Oscillospirales > CAG-272 > UMGS1696. Next base: position 14,891 of record JAFZPN010000179.1, on the reverse strand, counting down.
ATCGGCGAGGAACTGAAGCGCGTGCAGAACCGCAACTCCCGCATGATCGACGTGGACGACCGTCCCGCGCAGAACGACGACCTGGTCAACATCGACTTTGAGGGCTTCGTCGACGGCGAGGCGTTCGAGGGCGGCAAGGCGGACGGCCATCAGCTCAAGCTCGGCTCCGGGCAGTTCATCCCCGGCTTCGAGGATCAGGTGATCGGGCACTCCGTCGGCGACGAATTCGACGTCGTCGTCACCTTCCCGGCGGATTATCAGGCCGAAAACCTCGCGGGCAAGGAAGCGACCTTCAAGTGCAAGCTCAACGGCATCAAGTACACCGAGCTCCCCGTCCTCGACGACGAGTTCGCGCGCGACGCCTCCGAGTTCGACACGCTCGACGAGTATAAGGAAGACATCAAGAAGCATCTCGAAGAGGACAAGAAGAAGGCCGCCGACAACCGCGTCGACGAACGCCTCATCGACGCCCTGATCGAGAAGCTCGAGGCCGACATCCCCGAATGCATGTTCGAGAACGAGACCGAGAACGAAGTCCGCGACTACGACAACCGGCTCCGCATGAACGGCCTCGACCTCAAGACCTACTTCCAGTACACCGGTCTGGATCTCGACGCGCTGCGCAAGCAGATGAGACCCACCGCCGAGCGTCAGGTCAAGACCCGGCTGGCCCTCGAGCGGATCGCGGCGAAGGAAGCGCTCTCCGTCACCGACGAGGAGATCGAGGAAGAGTACAAGCGCCTCTCCGAGCAGTTCGGCATGGAAGCCGATAAGGTGAAGGAAGCCGTCGACCACGATTCCGTCGAAGCGGATCTGAAGGTGAAGAAGGCGATCGATCTCGTCCGCGAGAAGGCCGCCGTCACCGAGGTCGAAGAAACCAAGGAAGAAGCGAAGGAAGAAGAGAAGGCGGAAGAGTCCGCCGAATAATCCGTACCGTCAGACGCCGCTGTCCGCTCTTTTGTCGTACCGGGCAGCGGTGTTTCCGGCTCGGGCGGCAGATTTCCCGCATGTGCAACCCCCTCACCGCACAATACTGACGTGCGGCACCGAAACCCACAACCGAAACGGAGGTACACCCATGGCACTCGTTCCGATGGTCGTTCAGCAGACCAATCACGGCGAACGCTCCTACGATATTTATTCCCGTCTGCTCAACGAGCGGATCATTTTCCTCGCGGACGAGGTCAACGACGTGACCGCGTCCCTTGTCGTCGCCCAGCTCCTCTACCTCGAATCCGAGGATCCGGACGCCGACATCTCCCTCTACATCAACTCCCCGGGCGGCTCCGTCACGGCGGGACTGGCGATCTACGACACAATGAACTTCATCAAGTGCGACGTCTCGACGATCTGCGTCGGGATGGCCGCCTCGATGGGCGCTTTCCTGCTCTCCTCCGGCGCGAAGGGGAAGCGGCTCGCCCTGCCCAACTCCGAGATCATGATCCATCAGCCCTCCGGCGGCTCGCAGGGGCAGGCGACGGACATCAAAATCCAAGCCGAGCATATCCTGAGAATCAAGGATCGTCTTAATCAGATCCTTGCCGACAACACGGGCAAGCCGATCGAGACGATCGCCGCTGACACCGAGCGCGACAACTTCATGACCGCCGAAGAGGCCCTTGAATACGGGCTGATCGACAAGGTCATCGCGCACAGACCGTAATTTGAGTTAAGAAGGAATAGGGAAGAAGTAAGAAGTGAGGCAGGAATCCGCTGATGCGGATTCCGATCAGGCACATCGAAAGGCTTCATTGACTATGGCAACTACACGAAACGGAAAGCTCCGCGTGGAGAGAAACTGCGCGTTCTGCGGGCGGAGCGAATCGCAGGTCGAGTTCCTCATCCCGTCCCCGACGGGGCTCTATATCTGCGACAAGTGCATCGACGCGTGCAACGACATCATCTTCGACCACCTGAACGACGACACGTCCGCGCCGCTGAGTGAGCAGAAGCTCCCCGTCCCCGCGGAGATCAAGGCCACGCTCGACGAATACATCATCGGGCAGGATAAGGCGAAGATCGCGCTGTCGGTGGCGGTTTACAACCACTACAAGCGGCTCATCAACCGCGAGACCGTCGACCGGCGCAAGAACCGCAGCCGCGGAAGGCGGGCCGAAGAGGCAGCCGCGGAGCAGCCGCAGGCGGAAGAGGTCGAGATCCAGAAGAGCAACGTGCTCCTGATCGGGCCGACGGGCGTGGGCAAGACGTTCTTGGCTCAGACCCTCGCGAAGACCCTCGACGTGCCCTTCGCCATCGCGGACGCGACGACCTTGACCGAAGCGGGCTACGTGGGCGAGGACGTCGAGAACATCCTTCTGCGCCTGATCCAGGCGGCGGACTACGACATCGAGCTCGCGGAACGCGGGATCATCTACATCGACGAGATCGACAAGATCTCCCGCCGGAGCGAGAACCGCTCGATCACGAGGGATGTCTCGGGCGAGGGCGTGCAGCAGGCGCTTTTAAAGATCCTCGAAGGCACGGTCGCGAACGTCCCTCCGCAGGGCGGGCGGAAGCACCCGAACCAGGAATTCATCCAAATCAACACGGAAAATATCCTCTTCATCTGCGGCGGCGCGTTCGACAATCTCGATCAGATCATCGAGCAGCGCAAGGGCCGGGCGTCGATCGGGTTCCGGTCGGACATCAAGAAGAAGGAAGAGAAGCTGTCCGAGGGGATCTTCAAGGACGTGACGGCGCACGACATCGTGAAATACGGGCTGATCCCGGAGCTGGTCGGGCGTCTGCCGGTGATCGTGGGGCTCGACAACCTCGACGAGGGGGCCCTGGTGCGGATCCTCACGGAGCCGAAGAACTCGCTCGCGAAGCAGTACAAGAAGCTCTTCGAGATGGATGGCGTGGAGCTGGAATTCACGCTGGACGCGATGAAGGCGGTCGCGGCCAAGGCGATCGAGCGGAACACGGGCGCGCGGGGCCTCAGATCGATTCTCGAGGAGACGATGACGGACATCATGTTCCGCCTGCCCTCGCAGAAGAACGTCGCGAAGGTCGTGATCACCGCGGACTGCGTGAACGGGACCGGCGAGCCGGTGATCGAGAAGAAATAAGCAGGCGCGGATGCGCAGTAAAAGAGAAGAGAGAATAGTGGAAAAGAAAAACGGTTGTGAAGCGGTATCGAACATACCGCCGCACAGCCGTTTCTTTTCATTGAAATCTGCCTCGGCAGATTTCTGCCTCAACTCTTCTCTTTTCGCTGTTCACTCTTCACTTTTCATTTTCGCCGGTTATTTGAACAATCGCGGAACGGGCAGTCCGCCCTCCTCGCGGGTCCAGATCGTGCCGAAGTCGAAACCCTCGAACGCGCATTCCGGATCTTCGCGCAGGTCGTAGGCGTAGTACGCGCCGTATTTCACGTGGTTCTCCCGGCAGAAGTCCTCAAAGTCCCCGTCGGGGAAGGCCGCGGTGATGATCTTCGAGAGCTCGCGGAATTCCCGCCACTTCGTGTCCGGATCGAGGACGTAGAAGGTCACGTCGTTGATGTCATCGGTGTAGAGGGACTGCGCCATGTCGAGCGAAACAGCGCCCAGAGAACCCAGCCACGTGTCCTCCGCCAGCGCTTCCCGGACTTCTGCCGCGGTGCTCTTGTAGTAGAACGCCATGAGCTTGTTTGCCTGCCAGCCGCCGTCGTGCATGCCGTTCGCGTCGAGATATTCGTTCAGCGTGGCCGCCGTGACACCCGCTTTGCGCAGGGCTTCGGTCTTGGCTTCGTAGTCGTCCGCATAGACCTTGCCGGTGAAGACACCGTCCTGATAGCTGAGGTTGTCGAGGAATGCCGCCCGGATCGCGATCTCGTCCATGACATCGGCAGGGAGCAGACGCGGCACGTCGTCCTTGCGGATGAACCCGATGCCGTATTCCCCGGCGTCGCTGGAAATCGTCCCGTCGTAATACGAGGTCACGCATGCCGCCATGACGCCGCCGAGCCCGCCGACGAGGGGACGCGATACCGTCTGCACCTCGCCCGCCCGTACAGTGATCGCCGTATCCGCCGCGCAGCTGTCGATCTGATAGACCTCACCCGCGACGCCGCCGACGATCATGGTCAGACCGGCCCGGCGGTAGGGTTCCTCCATCGTGATCGGGAAGCCCTGCCGTTCCCAGTATTCCGCGTAGGCCCGCGCGTCGTCCTCACCCGTGCCCGTGACCGTCACGGAGAAGTCCTCGACCATGCAGCCGAGCACGTGATCGGCATACCCGGCGACCGGACCCGCATAGAGGCTGACGGTGGTCATATTGTCCGGCGCGTTGACCTTCACAGGCGCGTATTCGATCGCCATCGTGCCGCCCGTCAGGCGCAGGTTCTTGACGATGCCTCCGCCGCCCCAGTGCTTCAGCTCTTTGGTCGGGTCGAGGATTACATGGACGCCGACCGCATCCGCGCGGATGGGCTGCCCGTACTGATCGAGCGGATCGATGATCCCGTCGCCGTTGAGGTCGAGACCGTCCTCTGCGACGTGCTGGTCATAACTTTCGACGGTCATGTATTCCGAATACGCCGCGTAGCCGAAGAGGCCCCAGCAGGAGGACGAATAGGAGGTGCTGTTCTCAAACACGTCCTCGGCCGAGGCGCGGATCACGAGCCCGTCGATCGTATGTCCGTTGCCGTTGAAGATCCCGAAGAAGGGCGCGTTATACGTCCCGATGGGCGTCCAGCCGCCCGGGAAGCGTCCGCTGTCTTCAAAATCGCCGTCCTCAAAGGCGAGGTCCGCCATGAGGATGTAGTTCGCGCCGAGGTCCTCGCGGATCGCGTCGAGGTCTTCGATCGTGTAGACGCCGATCCAGCCGTCGGGGACCTGTGTGAGGCGCGAGACGCTGTCCCGCTGCACGGCGCGTGCGTTGAGATAATTGAGAATGGCCGGAGCCGCCGCCACCGCCGCCGTGAGGATCACGACGAGGGCTGCCGCGACGGCGATCGCCGTCCAGTTTTTCTTTCGTTTCATGGGGTTCTCCTTTCTGATCCAGTGTGTCCGTTCGTTCGCTGTGCGCTGTTCCGCGCGGATCGATGCGCGCACGCCGTCTGTCACCCGGACGGGATCCGCCCCGAGGACGTACGCCTCGAGGGCTTCTTTCAGTTCACGGTCGTGTTCGTGCATGGCGAATCTCCTTTCGGCCTTTCGGCGAGGATGGTTTCCAGTTTCCGTCGCGCGAGGGAATAGCGTTTCCGCGCCCAGGTCTCTTTTTTGCCGAGGCGCCGGGCGATCTCGTCGTAGCCGCATTCCTCGACGACGCGGAGCCACACGACGGCGCGGTCTTCGGGCCTCAGGGCCGCGAGGGCAGAGGACATGCGGGAAGAGAGGCTGTCGTCGGCGGGCGGCGCGGGATCGGGCTCGCGGAACCGCTTGCGGCGGCGCACAAGGTCGATCGACACGCGCGCGGCGGTCTTATAGAGGAAGGCGTTCGCGGCGGCCTCGTTCGGGATGCGGCCGAGGTTCTGCCAGAGCCGGAGGAAGGCCTCCTGCGCGGCGTCTTCCGCGTCTGCGGGAACCGTGATGGCCGCGCAGTATCCGGTGAGCTTTGCCGCCTGTGACGTCAGGTAGGCGTCAAAATCGAATCCGTCGTACATCGCGCGCTCCTTTCGTGGGGATTTGGGGAAGCTTTTGGGGGAGGAGGATCATGATCTCGGGGAGCACCCCGCGGAAATTTCCGTTTCCATTAGTATAAACGGAGCAGAGGGGGGGATTTGTGAAGGAGAGGGAAAAGTTTTTGAAAAAATTTTGCGGGTGGCGGGGAGCCCCCGCGGGCAAAAGACGAACGCGCCTTGGCGCGAAGTGTTTCTGCGGAATTCGGACAAGCGCGCCTGCGGCAAGTTCATTCACCAAGACAGGAAGTGCTTGTCTTCTCTGTGCGCATTTTTCTGTTTTCCGCGCGTACATGGCATCCGGCTTCCGCGGAGGGCGGGGGAAAAGAAAAAGGCACGCGTTCGCGTGCAAAAAAAGAAAAATGCGGAAGACGGGACTTGAATTCTCGCCTGCGGGCTCGGTCGGGGTCGGTTCCGACGGTCCACCGGACCGTCATTCATTGCCGGCCCGTTCAAGTCCCTATTCGTAATACGAATAAAAAAAGAATGCGGAAGACGGGACTTGAACCCGTATGGAATGCTCCACACGCCCCTCAAACGTGCGCGTCTGCCAGTTCCGCCACTTCCGCATGCCGACCGCCCCTTCCGGGTCTGTCAACGGTGCATATTATAACACACCCCGGCCGGTTTGTCAAGGGGATTTCGAGATTTTTTCGCAAATTTGCGTTTTCGCGAAAACACCCGAAATCCCCCGCATACCCCGTCAGGCGAGCTTCCAGACTCTGCCCTGCAACAGGATCATCACGATGTCGATGATCCACATGATCGGGACGAAGAGCAGGATGATCGAGACGACGAGCGCCACCGTGTTCTTCGCGTCGATGGCGGAAACGATGCGGTAAATGCCCCATACGATGTCGAGGGCCGGGATCGCGAGGATCACCTTCACGAGGATCGGAAGGCTGTCGAGGGATTTGAGGAAGTCTTTCATGGTGAATCTCCTTTTCGGTTGGTGACCCTATTGTACACCCTCTTCGGGGAAAAATCAAGTAGAATTCCCCGGGGAATCGATTAAAAAGCGATGAGAAGGGGATGAGAAGGGGGAAGAGAAGAGAGAAAAGTGAAAAGTTGAGGTAGGAAACCTGCGGTTTCCAAATAAACGAAACGGACGGGAAGCTGTATGGTTTATACAGCCGCACGGCCGTTTGATGATGGAAATCCGTTTACGGATTTCTACCGCGCTTGTTCGCTCTTCGCTTTTCACTCTTCGTTCGCAACGCCCGGCACCTATTGACTTTGAGAGGGTTTTGCGATATAATATACCATGACTAATTATGGAGATTCACGCCCATGCGACGACCGCGCTGCCGAATTTGTTCCCTGCTTCTCCCGCTCCTGCTGCTCCTCCCCCTCTTCACCGGATGCGGCAGACAGGCGGGGACCTTCGATTTTTCCTTTTTCGCGATGGACACCGTCGTCACCGCCCGCGCGGCGCTTTCCGATTCCGCCTGCGCCGATGACCGCGCGCGCATCCGGACGCTCTGCGAGGACTGTGTGGCCGAGGCCGAAGCCGCCCTCACCGCGCACGCCGATTCCCCCGTCTCCCGCTTCAATGCCGGGGCGGCGGACTCACTCTCGCTCGACGGGATCGTGGGGGACACCGTGCGGGTCTCGCTCGCCGTCATGAACGCGACGGGCGACGCCTTCGACTGCACCCTCGGGCCGCTCGCTGTCCTCTGGAACGTCACGAGCGGCGGGCCGAAGCCTTCCGATGACGCGATCCGCGAAACCCTCGCCCACACCGGCCGGGCGTGCTTCGCCTTCTCGCCGGACGGTGTGACCCGCCTCGATCCGGAGGCCGCGCTCGATTTCGGCGGCGTCGGAAAGGGCGCGGCAGCCGATCTGTTGGCACAGAGGCTGCGGGACGATCCCGCGCTCGATTGGGCCGTGCTCTCCCTCGGCGGCAACGTCGCCCTCATCGGAGAAAAGCCGGACGGTCCGTTCCGCGTGGGGATGCGCGACCCCGGGAATCCCGCGGACAACCTCGGCGTGCTCCTGCTCGACGGCGGATTCGTCTCCGTCAGCGGCAGCTACGAGCGGTATTTCGAGGAGGGCGGCGTCCGGTATCACCACATCTTCGACGGCCGGACCGGGTACCCGGCAGAGTCCGGACTTCTCTCCGCCGCGGTGATCGCGGACAACGGCACCCTCGCCGACGCGCTTTCGACCGCGTGCTTCGTGATGGGCGCCGAGCGCACGCTTGCCCTGTACGAGGACGGGATCTTCTCCTTCGAGGCGGTGCTCGTCCGCGAAGACGGATCCGTCACGCTCACCCCGGGTCTCGAGGACCGCTTTGAAGCCCGCGAAGACGTGCGGGTAAATTGAGTCATAATACAGATTTCATTCTTTGACACCTCATCAGTCAGCCTTTAGGCTGACAGCTTCCCCTCGAGGGGAAGCCTCACACAGTGTAGCCGGAATTGGGATGCAGTGATCTCCCATGAAAAGACATACTGTGAACGCCTTCTCCTTGAGGAGAAGGTGCCCCAGAGGGGCGGATGAGGTGTGATCGCATGGTATTCCGAATCCATGACAGAACGGTAATACTATAAAAGGAGCCGCCATGGCCGAACAATACATCGAATCCGCCGTCACCGATCCGGAGACCGCGGAACACCTCTCCCGCATCGCCGCCGTCCGGGATCGCCTGAAGGCCGCCGGACGCGTGGGCGACGCCGCGCCGAAATACTTCATCCAGACCTTCGGCTGCCAGCAGAACGAGGCCGACAGCGAACGGCTCGCAGGCCTCTGCGCCGCGATGGGATACGTCAAGACCGACCGCCCGGAGGACGCCGAGCTCATCCTCGTGAACACCTGCGCGGTCCGGGAGCACGCCGAGAAGAAGGCGCTCTCGATCATTGGGAATTACAAGCACATCAAGGACAAGAACCCCGCCGCAGTCATCGGCGTCGGCGGCTGCATGGTGACGCAGAAGGCGCGCGCCGACAAGCTCAAGGGGAGCTATCCCTACGTCTCCTTCACGTTCGACACGGGCGCCGTCGACCGCGTGCCCGCCCTCCTCGACGCCGCGCTCGCCGGGGGCCGGAGGGAATTCGTCCTCAGCGAGGAGTGGAAGATCGCGGAGGGCATCCCGATCCGGCGCGCCTCGAAGCACATGGCGTGGCTCTCGATCATGTACGGCTGCAACAATTTCTGCTCGTACTGCATCGTGCCCTACGTCCGCGGCCGCGAGAGAAGCCGTTCGGCGGAGGCGATCCTCGACGAGGCGCGGGCCCTGATCGACGACGGCGCGCGGGATATCACTTTACTCGGGCAGAACGTGAATTCCTACGACGGCGGACCGTATGACGGGCGGCGCGTGGACATCGCGGACCTCTTGCACCGGATCTCCGCGCTCGAGGGCGACTTCCGGCTGCGCTTCATGACGAGCCACCCGAAGGATGCCTCAGACCGCCTGATCGAAGCGATGGCGACGGAGGACAAGGTCGTGAAGCACTTCCACCTCCCCGTGCAGGCGGGCTCGGACGAGATTTTACGCCGCATGAACCGCAAGTACACGGCGGAGAAATACCTCGAGACGGCGGAGAAGATCCGCGCGGCGGTCCCGGACGTCTCGCTCACGTCGGACATCATCGTCGGTTTCCCCGGCGAGACGGAAGAGGACTTCGAGGCGACACTCGCAATGATGCGGGTGGCGCGGTACGACATGGTCTACTCCTTCATTTATTCCCCGCGCGCAGGGACGCCGGCCGCCGCGATGCCGGATCAGGTGCCGCGCGAGGTTGCCTCAGCCCGCATGGAGCGCCTGCTCGCGCTGGGGGCGGAGATCGCGGACGAGCGCAACGCGCGCTTCCTCGGACGGACGCTGCGGGTCTTGGTGGAGGACGTGTCGAAGAACGAGCCGGACAAGCTGACGGCCCGCGGCGATCCGGTGCGCCCGATCCACTTTGCCGGCCCGCCGTCGCTCATCGGGCAGTTCGTCCACGTGCGGATCACCGAGGCGAAGACGTATTGCCTCGAAGGGGAAGTCGTTGAGTGAAAGAGCGAATTAAGAATGAAGAATGAAGAATGCAGAATGGAACAGAAAGGAAACCCGTTATGCCGACCAATGAAACCGTAACCGAACCCCTTACCCCCGAAATGCTCTCCCTCATCGCGCAGCTCGGCGCCCTCGTCAAGGCCGACCCGCGGTGCGCCGAGATCGAGCACGCCATCGAGGAATACGAACGGTGCGAGGATCTGAACGCCCTCGTCGCCGAATACAACGAACAGCAGAACTTCCTCGCCGCCGCATACAACCGCCCCGAAGCGCTCAGTGAGGACTTCAAAAAGTCCATCCAGGACAAGATCGACGCCCTCTACGACGAGATCACCGCGCACCCGGCCTACGTCGCCTACGTCGAAGCCAAGACGTCCTTCGACGAGCTGACCGACGCGATCTACGGGGAGCTGCAGTTCGTCATCACCGGACAGCGGCCCTGCGCGCACAACTGCGCCTCCTGCGCGTCGAAGTGCCATTGAACAAGGAATAAGTAAGAAGTAAGAGCTAAGAAGTGAGGTAGCCCGATGACCCCGATGATGCAGCAGTATTTTGAAGTGAAGAATCAATACCCCGATTTCATCCTGTTCTACCGGCTCGGGGACTTTTACGAGATGTTTTTCGAGGACGCGCAGATCGTCTCGGGCGAGCTCGATCTGACCCTTACGGGCCGGGACTGCGGCGAGGACCAGCGCGCGCCCATGTGCGGGGTCCCGTATCACGCGGCGGAGACCTACATCGGCAAGCTCATCGAAAAGGGCTACAAGGTCGCGATCTGCGAGCAGATGGAGGACCCGAAGCTCGCGAAGGACCTCGTGAAGCGCGAGGTCATCCGCATCATCACCCCGGGGACGCTCATCGAAACCGACCTCCTCAACGAAAAGGCGAACAACTACCTCGCGACGCTCTATTTCGACGGCTCCTCCGTCGGGCTGTGCTTCGCCGACGTCTCCACGGCCTACGTGGCGGCGACGGCGTTTCGCGACCGGTTTACCGAGGATGCCGTCATCAGCGAGCTCTCGACCTACGCGCCGAGCGAGGTCATCTTGAACGTCCCGGCCAAATCCCTCCCGAAGGTCGCGGAGCACATCCGGGACCGCCTCGGCGCCTCGCTCACGGAAGCCGCCTCCGATTTCTTCGATCCCGATGCTGCCGCTGCGCGCGCGGAGGAACAGTTCGGCGCGGATATGACCGCCGGACGCCCCCGGACCGCGCTCATCGCCGTGGGAGCGGCTCTCAAATACATCCGCGACACCCAGATGAAGGACGTCACCTATCTCCGGGAGCTCTCCGTCTACGAGACCTCGCAGTTCCTCGAGATGGATCTCGCGACGCGGCGCAACCTCGAACTGACCGAGACGATGCTGACGAAGGAAAAGCGTGGGTCGCTGCTCTGGGTCCTCGACAAGACGAACACCTCGATGGGCGCGCGGCTGCTGAGACAGTGGGTCGAGCACCCCCTCACCAACGTCGCCCAGATCCTGAAGCGGCAGCAGGCCGTCGCGGAGCTCGCGGACAATTTCATGCTCCGGGAGGAACTGCGGGAGAAGCTCTCCCCGGTCCTCGATCTCGAGCGGCTCGTGACGAAGGTCTCCTACGGCACGGCGGGCGGGCGCGATCTGCGGGCCATCGCCCAGACCATCGCCGTCGTCCCGGCGCTCAAATCCATGCTCCAAAGCCTCGAAGCCGGCGCGCTCTCCGAGATCCTCGAAGACCTCGACGACCTGGCCGACGTGTACGACGCGATCGATCGGGCCGTCGTCGAGAATCCGCCGTTCGTCATCCGCGAGGGCGGCATTCTGAAAGACGGCTACCACGCGGACGTCGACGAGCTGCGCTATATCCTCTCCAACGGCAAGGAGTGGATCAAATCCGCCGAGCAGCGGGAGCGGGAGAAGACCGGGATCGCGAAGCTCAAGATCGGGTACAACCGCGTCTTCGGCTATTACATCGAGACGCCCCGGTCCGCCGCGGCCGAGGTCCCGGAGACCTACGTCCGCAAGCAGACGCTCTCCGACAAGGAGCGGTACATCACCGACGAGCTCAAGGACATGGAGGCGACGATCCTCGGGGCGGACGACAAGCTCAAGGCCCTCGAATACGACCTCTTCGTCGCGCTGCGGTCCGCGGTGGACGCCGAAGGGGTGCGCATCCGGCAGACGGCGCAGGCCCTCGCGAAGCTCGACGTCTTCCTCTCCCTCGCCGACTGCGCCGCGCAGAACACCTATGTCTGCCCGACGGTCGACGCCTCGGATATCGTGGACATCAAGAACGGGCGGCATCCCGTCGTCGAGAAGTTCGTCGAGGACTCGTACTTCGTCCCGAACGACGCGTACCTCGACACCGGGGAGCGGCGGCTCATGCTCATCACCGGCCCGAACATGGCGGGCAAATCGACCTACATGCGGCAGACCGCGCTCATCATCCTCCTCGCGCAGATCGGATCCTTCGTCCCCGCGACCTCGGCCCGGATCGGCGTCGTCGATCGCTTGTTCACCCGCGTCGGGGCGTCGGACGACCTCGCGTCGGGGCAGTCGACGTTCATGCTCGAGATGAAGGAGGTCGCCTCGATCCTCTCCAACGCCACGAAGAACAGCTTCATTGTCTATGACGAGATCGGGCGCGGAACGTCCACGTACGACGGCATGAGCATCGCGCGGGCGGTCGCGGAATATACGGCGGGGCGGAAGCTCGGCGCGAAGACGATGTTCGCGACGCACTACCACGAGCTCACCGACATGGAGGGCACGGTCCCCGGCGTCATCAACTGCAACGTCGCGGCGAAGAAGCGCGGGGAGGACGTGACGTTTTTGCGCAAGATCGTGCCCGGCCCGGCGGACGACAGCTACGGGATCGAGGTGGCGCGGCTCGCGGGCGTCCCGGGCGAGATTACGAAACGCGCGAAGGAAGTCCTCGCCGAGCTCGAAGGGAAGCGCGCCGCCGGCGGTGTGAGATCCGCGAAGGCCGGGGAGCCGGAGAGCGCCAATCTCTCCTTTGCCGACGCCGCCGCGGACGAGATCAAGGAAGCCCTGCGGAAGACCGACATCAACACCCTCACCCCCATCGAAGCGCTGAATTTGATATACGAATGGAAGAGGATGCTGTGAGAGAGAAGAGAGAATAGTGAAGAGAGAATAGTGAATAGTTGAGGTAGAAAACGCTGCGCGTTTTCACTTATTGAAAACCGCAGACGTCCGTGCGCAGGAATAACGAAAAGTTAAGAATAAAGTATCATACCATGGGAAAAATCAACCTCTTATCCTTTGAGGTCGCGAACCTCATCGCGGCGGGCGAAGTCGTCGACCGTCCGTCCTCCGCCGTCAAGGAGCTGCTCGAAAACGCCGTTGATGCGGGTGCGAGCGCTGTCACCCTCGAGATCCAGCGCGGGGGTGTCTCCTTCATCCGCGTGACCGACAACGGCTGCGGCATGGAAAAGGACGACCTCGTCCCCGCCGTCACCCGGCACTCCACGTCGAAGATCCACACCGCCGCCGACCTCGATTCGATCCTCACCCTCGGGTTCCGCGGAGAAGCGCTCGCCGCCATCGCGTCCGTGTCGCGCCTCCGCATCTTCTCGAAGATCCCGGGGCAGGACATGGGGGCCCTCCTCACGGTCGAGGGCGGGCGCGTCGTCTCGGTCGAGGACACCGGCTGCGCGGACGGGACCACCGTCATCGCCGAGGATCTCTTCTACAACGTCCCCGCGCGGCGGAAATTCCTCAAAAAGGACTCCACCGAGGGGATCGCCATCGGCGCGGTCGTCGAAAAGATCGCGCTCTCGCACCCCGAGGTCTCCTTCAAATTCATCTCCGACGGCGAGATCAAATTCCTCACGTCCGGAAACGGCGACCTGCGCGAGACGATCTGGGCCCTGTTCGGACGCGATACCGCGCGCCGCGCCCTCCCGACGGACCGGCGTGAGAACGGCATCCGCGTCCACGGCTTCGTGTCGGAGTCCGACATGACCCGCTCGAACCGGAACATGGAGAATTTCTTCATCAACGGGCGGTACATCAAATCGAAAACGGCATCCGCCGCGCTCGAACAGGCCTATGTGTCCCGGATCCCGGCGGACAAGTTCCCGTTCTGCGTGCTCAATATCGAGCTCAACCCCGCCGCTGTCGACGTGAACGTGCACCCGGCCAAGCTCGAGGTGAAGTTCGCGAACGAAAAGCTGATCTTCGACGCGGTGTATTACGCCGTCCTGTCCGCGCTCGAAAAAGAGGTCAGGAGGCCCGCGTTCCCGCTTGCAGGTGCGTCGGAAGCCGAGGAAGCACCGCCCGTCCTGCCGCAGAAGCCGGACGCGCCCGACCCGCGAAACGCCTTTTTGCCGATGGATGTGAAGCCCGAAAAGCCGAAGCAGATGCGCCTGTCCGATCTGCCGGCGGGGGCGCAGATACCCGCGGGTCTCGGAACGGACGCGCCGCACGCCTCGAAAGAGGAGATAGCCGACGCGCATCGGGCCGCCGCCGGGAACATCCGGGCTGCCGCGGACGCCTTTGCCGCCTACCGGCGCGAGCATCCGCTCCCCGATGCGCCGACCCCTGCCGAGATCGCGTCGGCCCTGCTGGAGACCGGCTCCGCGCCCGCAAAGCCCAAAGAGGCTGCCCCGGATCCCGGATCCGCGGACGACCCCTATGCCGTCTATGACCGGGACATCGGCCCCGGCGATATCCCGGAATACACCCTGATCGGCGAGGCGTTCAGCACCTACCTCCTCGTGCAGCTCGACGACCGGATCCTCATGATCGACAAGCACGCGGCCCACGAGCGGATCCTCTTCGACGAGCTGTGCCGCAAGCTGCGCCGCCACCTCGCGAGCCCGGCCGCCGTGGGAGGACAGATGCTCCTCACCCCGCTGACCGTGGAGCTATATACCGCCGAGGCCGACGCCGTCGAGGACTACCGCGACCGGATCGAGGCCGTGGGTTTTGCCTTCACCGTGAAGCAGACGGGCGTCTCCCAGCGGACGGCGGAGATCACGCAGATCCCGGAGTCCCTCGACGCGCCCGCCGCCGCGGAACTGTTCGAGACCCTCGCGAGCCGCCTCTCCGACGCCACCGGCACGGTCGAGTCAGCAGCGCAGGGATTCTTCGAGACGCGGCTCTGGCAGGCCTCGTGCAAGGCGGCGATCAAGGGCGGGCGCTTGTACGACGAGGCGTCGGTCAAGTGGATCTGCGACCGGTTATTGCAGAAGCCCGACGAGCGGGGCGCGGTGATCCGGACCTGCCCGCACGGCCGCCCCGTCGCGTTTGAGATCAAAAAAACCGCCATCGACCGGCAGTTTGGACG
>JAFZPN010000178.1 GCA_017550315.1 Clostridia bacterium | reverse complement strand
GCGAAGAGGTTCTTCGTCTTCTTGAAGGCGGGGGTGTCGGAGGTGTTGAGGTATTTCGGCTTTGAGTCGTCGAGGACGCGCCCGCCGAACGCGATCACGTTGCCCTGCACGTCGATGATCGGGAACATGACCCGCCCGCGAAAGTAGTCGTAGTAGCCGCGCTCGCTCTTTCCGGCAAAGTATGCGGTCTGGATTTCCTGATAGGAGAAGCCGAGGGACGAGAGATGCTTCAGCATCCGGCTCCCGGACGGCGGCGAATACCCGAGCCCGAAGCGCTTGATCGCCGCCATGGAGAGCTTCCGCTCGGCGAGATACTGACGCCCCGGTCCGCCCGTCTTCTCGTCGAAGAGCATCTGCCGGTAGAACTTGGCGGCCTCGAGGTTCATCTCGAGAACCCGCGTCCGCGTCACGCCCTCGTTCCGGCGGACGTCGTCGTCGAAATCCGGGAGGGTGATCCCCACGCGCTTGGCGAGGGATTCAATCGCGGAGACGTAGTCGAGGTTCTCCGTGCGCATGACAAAGGAAATGACGTCCCCCGCCGCGCCGCAGCCGAAGCAGTAAAAGCTCTGCGTGCCGGGATAGACGGTGAAGGACGGCGTCTTTTCGCTGTGGAAGGGGCAGAGGCCTTTGAGGTTCTGACCCGTGCGCTTCAGGGTGACGACGGAGGAGACGACGGTCTCGATATCGTTGCGCGCTTTGATGTCGTCGATGACGTTTGCTGGGATCACGCCGGCCCCTCCTTTCCTTCCGTTAATTGTGTGTTCGTGATTCAGCCGATGTGCGGCGTCTCCCACTCCTTCGGGACGAAGAGATCTTTATATAAATCGATCGCGTACCGGTCGGTCATCCCGGAGATGTAATCGCAGACGCATCGCCCGACGGATTCGGTTTTCGTGTTGTTGTAATAGAACTCGGGCATTTTTTCGGGGTTCTTGCAGAAATACTCGTAAAGCTGCGCCACGAGGGCACGCGCCTTGGATTCCTCCTTTTTCGCCTTCGGGTTGAGATAGACCCGCTCGAAGAGGAAATCGCGTAAACCGTTCGTCGCCGCTCCGACCTCGTCGCCCATGCGGATATCGTCGAGCGGGCGGCTCGCGTCGATCACCGAGGAGACCATGGTGTTGATCCGCTCGCTGTGGGCATTGCCGAGGATGTCCCGGTATTCGGCAGGGATGTCTTCGAGGCAGATGACCCCCGCGCGGATGGAATCGTCGATGTCGTGGTTGATGTAGGCGATCCGGTCGGCGAATTTGATGATCCGGCCCTCGAGAGTGGAGGCGAGATTTTCGCCCGAGTGGTTCACGATCCCGTCGCGGACCTCCCAGGTCAGGTTGAGCCCTTCCCCGTTCTTTTCGAGCTTTTCGACCACGCGCAGGCTCTGCTTGTAATGCGTGAACGACGGGTCGTAGCACTCCTGCATCACTTCCTCGCCGCAGTGGCCGAACGGCGTGTGGCCGAGATCGTGGCCGAGCGCGGCCGCCTCGCAGAGGTCCTCGTTGAGCATGAGGGCGCGCGCGATGATCCGGGCGATCTGCGTCACCTCGAGGGTGTGCGTCAGGCGCGTGCGGTAGTGCTCGTCGACCGGGAACAAAAAGACCTGCGTCTTGTGCATGAGGCGGCGGAAGGACTTGGAATGCAGGATCCGGTCGCGGTCCCGCTGGAATTCCGTCCGGTTCACGCAGGGCTCGATCGGCTTCTCCCGTCCGCGCGTGTTTTCGCACAAAAACGCCTGCGGCGCGAGCGTCATCCGTTCGCGTTCGTAAAAGATTTCCCTGACCGTTTTGGTTCCTTCCGACATAAAAGCCTCCCTGCGCGTGCTGTTGCAACCCTTAATATACGCAGGGAATCTCTTTTTTTCTTTTTTCGCGGAAAAAACGCCGGCTCACGCCCGTTTCGACGCGCGCTCCTCAATGCGCACGAGGGAGACCTTTCCCCGCCCGCAGGTGATCTCGCCGACCGACGCGAGAAGCGTGTCTGCACGATCCTCTTCGACGGCGCACCAGACCGTCACGCATTCGCCGAATTCGCAGCGGTCCTCGCTCACGCCGAGCTTCGGCAGCGCCGCCGTCAGTTTCTGATAATCGGAATAGCTCACGTCGAGGCGGTAGACGGCGTACGGCTCGAAAACCGCCAGCCCCGCCGCGTCCACCGCGTATTTCGCCGCCGCGCCGTATGCCCGCACGAGTCCGCCCGCGCCGAGCAGGATCCCGCCGAAATAGCGGGTCACGACGACGCAGAGATCGGTCGCGCCGGACTGTTTGATCACGTTGAGGACCGGGATCCCGGCCGTGCCCTGCGGCTCGCCGTCGTCGGAATATCGGGCCACGGCGCCGCCGTTCAAGAGATACGCGTAGACGTTATGCGTCGCGTCGTGGTATTCCCGGCGTTTTTCCTCGAGGAACCGGCGCGCGTCCTCCTCGTCCTTCACCGGCGCGGCGTGTCCGATGAAGATCGATTTGCGCTCCTCCATCTCGACGGACGCCGTGTCCGCCAGCGTGATCCGACGCCGGATCTCTGTGCGGGGATTCTCTTTATCTTTCTTTTTCATCGCATGATCCTCGCCTTGCCGCTGCGTTCATTCTTTCATTCTTCTATGATATACTTCCTGATCTTCGCGTAGAGGCGGTCGTCGGCGATGCAGCGGCAGAGGATGCCGTCCTCGCGGTACTCCATCTCCACGTCGTCGCCTTCCTTATAGATGATCCCCGTGACCGCGCCGTCCTCGACCGGAATGAGAAGCGTCACGCGGTGCTTGCCCGCCATGACCATCTGCTCGATCTTCGAGACGAGCGCTTCGCATCCGGCGCCGGTCTTCGCTGAGATGAAGACGACGTCCGTGCCGGTCTTCGACGCGAGGGTCTTCATGTGCACGAGCGCGTCCCGGTCGGCGGCTGCGTCGCATTTGTTGAAGACGTAGACCGTCGGTTTTCCCGCCGCGCCGAGCTCTTCGAGCAGATCGGTCGTCACCGTCGTCTGCGCGATGAACTCGGGGTCCGACGCGTCGATGACGATGAGGAGCAGATCGGAATACACCGCCTCGTCGAGCGTGGACTTGAACGCCTTGATGAGATGGTGGGGCAGGTTGCGGATGAAGCCGACCGTGTCGGTCAGGAGGATCTTCACCCCGCCGGGGGTCGTGAACTGCCTGGTCGTCGGATCGAGCGTTGCGAAGAGCTTGTTCTCCGCGAGGATGCCCGCGCCGGTCAGGGTGTTGAGCAGGGTGCTCTTCCCCGCGTTGGTATAGCCGACGATGCCGACCTTCGGGATGCCCGAGCGATCCCGCTGGCTGCGCATCACGAGGCGGTTCTGCGCCACCTTCTCGAGCTCGTCCTCGAGCGCGGCGATGCGTTCGCGGACCCGGCGGCGATCGATTTCGAGCTTCGTCTCGCCGGGACCTCTCGCCCCGACGGAGCCCGACGAGGACGCGCCGCCCTGCCGGGAGAGCTCCTTGCCCCGCCCGATGAGCCGCGGGGAGGTGTATTTGAGCTGTGCGAGCTCGACCTGGAGCCGGCCCTCGCTCGTGCGGGCGTGATCGGCGAAGATGTCGAGGATCAGCATGCTCCGGTCGATCACCGCGGCGTCGTGGCCGACGGCATCCTCGACCGACTTGATCTGCGACGGGGAGAGCTCGCAGTCGAACACGATGAGATCGACCTCGAGCGCTTCGCACAGGCCCGAGAGCTCCGCGATCTTGCCGGAGCCGAGGACGGTCTTGACGTCCGGGCGTTCGCGGCACTGCGTCACGATGGCCGCCGTCTCGCATCCCGCGGTCTCGGCCAGCCGCTCGAGCTCACGGAGGGAGACGTCCTCCGCTTCCTCACCGCCCTGCGGATAGATCGCGCAGAGGATGATCTTTTTCTTCTCCGTACGGTTTTCCATATCCCCGATCCTCCTTCCCGTGACAAAGAAAAAGCCGGACAGGACCCAAAGCCGCAGCTTCACTTTCCTGTCCGACGACTTTTCTCGGACAAAATGCCGGGCGGTTATCTGCCGCTCTGCTGGAGACGCTTCTTGAACTTGTCCACGCGTCCGCCGGAATCAACGAACTTCTGCTTGCCCGTGTAGAAAGGATGGCACTTGGAGCAGATATCTACACGCAGTTCGCCGTTCGCGTCGCCCTTGGTGGAGCGGGTGACGACGGTTTCACCGCAAGCGCAGCGGATCGTTACCTCTTTATACTGAGGATGGATTCCCTGTTTCATTCTCTATCACCTCATTCTGATCATGCTGAGTTACTCACGTTTTTGTATTATATCATACGGAATCCGAAAATGCAAGAGGTTTTTTCAAAAAACTTCCGGATTTTTTCGGGGGAGAGGAGGGTCAGCCTGTCTGCACAGAAGTGACACGGCTGATACTGATTCTTAACGATGTTCCGCCAACCAGATCGACACGCGGGACTGGATTTTCCCGGCGCAGTCTTCGGCGGTGCCCCGCCCTGCGAGATGTGCAGAGATTTCTTCGTTGATGATTTCCATCACATCCTTCGGGACGGAGTTGAGGAGGGGGGTGACGGGGGTGTCGAGTAGTTCCGTCAGCCGGGATTTGTGCTCCGCGCCCGGGACGATCATGTAGGATCCGTCCTCCTTTAAGCCGGCCTCTGCGTTCTTCGCATAGGAGTCGGAAACCGTACGCCCCCTCATTTCGTACAGAACCGCATGGGTCTCTTCTTTCTCCCAAAGCGTATCATAGACGGAACGCAGAGCGGGAAGTCCGGGGGATTTGATCGGACCGTCGCTGTAGCCGTAGAGGAGCTCTTTCGTCAGTTCCCAGCACGCATCGGGATGGGTGCTTTGCTTCATCACCGTCACCGTCACGGACGAGCCGATGACAAGACCCGGCTCACCTCCGGCCGGAAATCCGATCGATACATAGTCCGGTGTCCCATAGAGACCTTCGAGCCGGTACCAGTCGTTGAGGGAATAGAGGCCTGTCTCGCGCAGCAGAACGGATCCGTCCCGGTATGCGGCGGTCAACTGCTCTCCGGCGGCGGAGGCAAAGGGGGTCTTGCCGAAAGATTTCGCGTCCGGAAGCGTGCGGATGAAGCCGAGCATCCCCACAAAGTCCGCGGAGTCAAACGAGCAGACGCCGTTTTCGATATCGATGAACGGGGTCAGGTCGCGGAACAGAGTCTCCCACCAGTCCGCCCGGAGCCGTTCGCAGAGGATGCCTCCTTCCGGCACCGACGCGGCGAGGGCGAAGAAATCCGGATAGGAGACCGCGCCGTTGACCTCCCCGCCGCGCGGGAATGTGATCCGGCTTTCGACAAGGTCCCGTTTTGCGGTCAGAGTGCGGAGATAGAAATACGGGGATATTCCACACATCCCGCCGCGTCCGTTGTCATAAGCGGAGCGGACGCAGGCAAAAACGCCGTCCTCTCCGAGATCGGGGTCGTTCTTCAGGTATGGCAGAAGGTCGAGGCAAAAACCCCTCTCGGCAAGCGTCCGAAGCGCCTCGTCGTCCGACGCGCCGATCACGAGATCCGGGGAAATCAGACCGTTCAAAAGATCCGTCATCATCCGCCAGGTGCCGAGGGTCTCGTTGTCGTTGTTGTCATAGACGCTGTAATCCATCACCGTGAGCCGGATGTCGGGGTGCGTCTTCCGGAACCCGACGATCTGCGTCCTCGTTTCCGCGCTGAGGGAGTGCGAATGCACCATGACGAGTTCCGTCATGGCAGAGGGGTCAAAATCGGCACGGGTAAACCGGGCGAGCCGGGGACCGATGCGGCCCTCTTCGTATTTCAGGAACAGCACGGTGTTCTCATCCGGGACGACGGCAAGGGCTTCCGCTTCTGCGACCGACAGGATCGTATTGAACTGCACGACGGCGGATTCTGGATAGTTGACGAACAGCTCGGATTCCGCTTTCGGATCGGCAAGATCGAGACGGCTGATCCCGCTCTCGTGGTCAAAATACAGAGCGCCTTCCGGGCCGAATGCAATCGAGCGGGTCGACGGCTCAAGCGGGATCGGGTTGTCAAAGCGGCCCATATCCCGGTTGAAGCGCGCCGCGCTCCATTCGCCGTTGAAATTGGAACAGACATAGATCTCTCCCTCCTCCGAAACGGCAATGTCCGAGATCCAGTTCTGGACGACGCCTTTCCGGAGGAGGTTTCCGTTGTCGTCAAGCAGGAACACGGCACTCTGCGTCGCCAGACAGAACGTCCGCTCCCCGACCGATGCCATGAACTTCGCTTCGTCGGAATCGAGCGCCGGATCGATGCTGCCGAGTTTCTTTCGGGCAGACGCTTCCTTTTTCTGACGGTCCCAGACAAAGAGCATGTTTTCGCCGCCGAGACCGATGGCGGACCGGAATTCGTCTTCCCGGATGAATCCGCAGAGCACGGTCAGCGTTCCTTTGGCGGGATAACCGACCTTCTCCCGCGCGAGAATCTCTCCGTCTTCATCAAATGTGATAAGTTCGTAACCTTCGCCCGTGTAATAACAGGCGGTCACCGCCCCGGTTGCCGGATCGACGTACGGCGTCACGCGGGATACGCAGAAAGCGTCAGCTTCTCCTGCGTCATAGACCGCGCTTTCCTGAAACACGGTCTGTGCTGCCAGCGGATCCTCTGTCTGCGCTCCCGGATCTGCGCTGCCGCGGCAGGAGACAAGAGCCAGGGACAGCGCGAGGAGAACCGCAGCGACATGAAGGCAAGAGCGTCTATTCATGGCTTTCCTCTCTATCGCATCATCAACCTTTTCCTCCATTATACGATAAGATCGCATGGTTGTCAAGCGCGCATCCGCTTCTTTCCGGCGGGACTGCTCAGGGAGCATTATTTTTGCGTTTTTTTGAACAGGGCCCTTCGATTTCGTATATTTCGGCAGATAATGCCAGTGCCTGGCGGAATATTCCTGTGCGTTCTGTACAGGAAAAACGTCTTGTAAACATGGCGGTTTTCTGTTATAATAATATAATAGTTGAGAAATGTGTTTCTCTCATCTCTCCCCCGAAAGGAGCCCCTCATGTTCACGCTCTTTCAGAACG
>JAFZPN010000177.1 GCA_017550315.1 Clostridia bacterium | reverse complement strand
GGCATCGAATACGGCGACATGCAGCTCATCTGCGAGGCCTACCAGCTCATGCGCGACTACCTCGGCATGACGGCGGACGAGATGGCCGAGGTCTTCGCCGAGTGGAACCGCGGGGAGCTCGACAGCTACCTCATCGGGATCACGGCGGACATCCTCACCCGCAAGGATGACGACGGGTCCCCGCTCGTCGACAAGATCCTCGACACGGCGGGGCAGAAGGGGACCGGCAAGTGGACCGCGATCTCCGCGCTCGACGAGGGGATCCCGCTCACGCTGATCGGCGAGGCCGTGTTCGCGCGGTGCCTGTCCGCGGCCAAGGAGGAGCGCACCGCGGCGTCGAAGATCCTCACGGGTCCCGCGAAGAGATTCGAGGGCGACCGCGCAGCGTTCCTCGAGGACATGAAGCGCGCGCTCTACGCCTCGAAGATCGTCTCCTACGCGCAGGGCTACTCCCTCATGCGGGCGGCGGCGAAGGAATACGGCTGGAACCTCAACTACGGCGGGATCGCCCTGATGTGGCGCGGCGGGTGCATCATCCGCTCGGTCTTCCTCTCGAAGATCAAGGACGCCTTCGACCGCGACGCCTCGATCGCGAACCTCATGCTTGATCCGTACTTCCGCGACGCGCTGACAGAGGCGGAGGCCGGGTGGCGCAGGGTGGCCGCGGCGGGGATCTCCTCCGGGGTCCCGATGCCTGCGACGACGTCAGCGCTGGCGTACTTCGATGGCTACCGGACCGCGCGGCTGCCGGCGAACCTGCTCCAGGCGCAGCGCGATTATTTCGGCGCGCACACCTACGAGCGGATCGACGCAGAGCGGGGGCAGTTCTTCCACACGGACTGGATGGGCGGTGAGGTCGGCACCACGGCGTCGACGCAGTATAATGTTTGATTTCGATTTCATCTGAATAACACCTCATCAGTCAGCCTTACGGCTGCCAGCTTCCCCTTAAGGGGAAGCCTCACACAGTGCAGCAATAGCAGCGTGCAGTTATCTCCCATAACCGCTGCACTGAGTATGCCTTCTCCTCGAGGAGAAGGTGTCACGAAGTGACGGATGAGGTGTCTGATCAACGAAATACACATCGGAGGTTTCCCATGAATACCCTGAAAAAACTCGCCGCCCTCCTCCTCGCGGCGTGCCTCTGCCTCGCCTCCTTCGCCGGATGCTCCGAGAAAGGCGCGGGGAACGAGGATAACGCGCCCGCGCAGACGAACGAACCTGTCACCGGCGTCGAGAATCCCGCGGATGACGAACCCGAAGTGGTCGCCGGCGAGGAGCGCATCGACCCCGATCTCCCGGCGGACCTCGATTTCGGCGGCCATGCCTTCCAGATCCTCAACAACGACCACTCCATCCCGCTCTGGACCCAGCGAGACATCGGCGCGGAGGAGCTGACCGGCGAACCGATCAACGACGCCGTCTTCAACCGCAACAACACCGTCAGCGAGAAGTACAACTGCGAGGTCGTCTCCCGCAAGACGCTTAATCTCTCCGGCGAGCTCACGACCGCGATCAAGTCCGGCGATCAGAGCGCGGACCTCGCGACCGTCGCCCTGCGCACCTTCTCCGCGAAGGCCCAGGACGGCAGCTTCGTCGAGCTCAACTCCGTGTCGAGCCTCGATCTCACGAAGCCCTGGTACGACCAGAACTCCGTCGCCGAGGTCTCGATCAACCATAAGCTCTACGGCGCGGCGTCCGACATCACCCTCATGGACAAGCAGGCGACCACCGCCATGGTGTTCTCAAAGCCCCTTTATGAGGATTACGGCTTCATGGACTCCTACGGCAGCTTCTACGACCTCGTACGCGAAGGGAAGTGGACCTACGACGTCCTCTATAAGATGGCGACGTCCGTTTCCTCCGACCTCGACGGCGACGGCAAGCGCACGAAGGAGGACCTCTACGGTCTCCTGTTCCAGCGCGACACCCTGACGAGCTTTTTCAACGGCTTCGGACTCGCGGTGATGACCAAGAACGCCGAGGACATCCCCGAGCCGACGCTCATGACCGAGCAGGGCTCCGACGCGCTCGACCGCATCTTCGACCTCCTCTATCAGGAGGACTACTGCATGAACGTCATGATCACCTTCGGCGAGGACTACACGGACAATATGGTGAAGATGTTCGAGCAGAAGCAGTCCCTCTTCCTCTGGATCCGCTTCGCCGACGTCGAGAACCTCCGCGCGATGGACATCGACTTCGGCATCTCGCCGGTCCCGATGCGCGACGAGGCGCAGACCCGGTATTACAGCTCCATCAACCCCTACGTCGGGACGCTGACCTGCATCCCGCAGTGCGCCTACGACGTGGAGATGACCGGCTACTTCGTCGAAGCGCTCGCCTCCGAATCGCACTACCGCCTCCTGCCGGAATACTATGAGATCAACCTCAAGGGCAAGGTCGCGCGCGATCAGGAGAGCAGCGACATGATGGACACGATCTTCTCCTCGCGCATCTACGACCTCGGGCAGATCTACGACCCGGGCGATTTCGCGAACACACTCATCTACATGACGATGAGTCACGACCGCGACGTCGCGTCGAAATGGGCGAAGACCTCGAAGATCGTGAACAAGACGCTCGAAAAGATGCTCGCGAAATTCGCGGACTGAGCGCTTCCGTAGAGGTTCCCCCCTTCCGTCACGACTACGTCGTGCCACCTCCCCCTCATGGGGAGGCAACAACGCGCAGCCTGTCCCCATTCATTCTTAATTCTTCATTCTTCATTCTTCATTTATTTGAGGTGCATCATGAAACTCAGACAAAACTGCAAGTACGCGATCGTCGTTCCCACGTCCATGGGCGTGCGCATCTGCCCGATGAACGGTCAGCCCGTGCAGTCCTCGGACACCTTCTTCATGCAGGCCACGAGCGCGGAATCGAACGTCGTCTCGATCGCGTCCTACCTCGGCATGAAGACCAAGGTCCTCACCACCTTCGTGAAGGACAGCCCCATCGCCGACTTCATCAAGCGCAATCTGCGGTCCCGCGGGATCGATTATGAGGGCGCGGAGGTCGAGCAGGGCGGCCCGTGGGGCTACCGCCATCAGTTCAACATCGGCGACAGCGGTTACGGCGCGCGCGGACCGAGAGTCGCCAACGACCGCGCGGGCGAGGTCGGCCGGACCCTGAATGTCAAGGACTTCGACACCGACCGCATCTTCGGCGAAGAGGGCGTCGAGATCCTGCACCTCTCCGGCCTGATCGGCGCGCTGTCCCCGGAAACGAGCGCGTTCTGCCTCGCCCTCGCGAAGGCCGCGAAGCAATACGGGACCCTCGTCTCCTTCGACCTCAACTACCGCGCGTCGTTCTGGAAGGGCAGAGAAGAGGAGCTGCGCCGGACGTTCACCGAGATCGCCTCGGTCGCCGACATCCTCGTCGGGAACGAAGAGGACTTCCAGCTCGCGCTCGGCATCGAAGGACCGGAGGCGGGCGGCAAGGATCTCACGTCGAAGATCGAGAGCTTCAAGGGCATGATCGGCTGCGCGCGGGAAAGATTCCCGAACGCCGAAGTCTTCGCTACGACCCTCAGACAGGTGAAGGACGCGAACACCCATCTCTGGGGCGCGATCCTCTGGGCGCCGGACGGCTGGCACATCGCAGAGCCGCGCGAGATCCACGTCCTCGACCGAATCGGCGGCGGCGACGGCTTTGTCGGCGGTCTGCTCTACGCGATGCTCAGGGAATGGGAGCCGGAGAAATGGGTCCAGTTCGGCTGGGCGACCGGCGCGCTGGCCACGACCTTCCTCACCGACTACGCGCAGCCCGCGGACGAAGAACAGGTCTGGTCCGTCTGGGGCGGAAACGCACGGGTCAAGAGGTAAGAGGTGAAAAGGAAGAAGGAAGAAGTGAGGAAGAAATCCGCAAACGGATTTCGTTCTTCATTCATCATTCTTAATTCTTAATTCTTAATTCGTAATTTTCTATGGATTATCTTCTTCTCTTCGCTGCGTGCGCGTTCTTCGCCCTGCAGTTCGTCTTTCAGAAGGGATTCGAGCGGCGGGCGAAGGCCGGGATGGCCGTGTGCCTGTGGAACATCCTCGTCTCCGGCGGCGTGGCCATCCTGTTCCTGCTATGTAAATCCGGCCTGCCGCGCGGGATCAACCCGACCGCCTTTTGGATCGCCGCGCTCTATGCGGCATCGGGGCTCTTGTGCTCAATTGCGACGATCTCGGCCATGGCGTCCGGGCCCGTCTCCGGGATCGGCGTGTGGTGCCTCGCGGGCGGGATGATTTTACCCTTCCTCTACGGCGTCTTCCTCCTCGGCGAACCCGCGAACGCCTGGAAATGGCTCGGCATGGCGATCCTGACCCTCTCCCTCGTCCCGGCGGTGATCCGCAGGGATCGGACGGAGACGTCGAAGGAGCACGCCAATCTGCGCTACGTCCTCTGGTGCGCCGTGATCTTTCTGACCAACGGCTTTGTCAGCATCTTCTCGAAGATGCATCAGATCTCCCCGTCTTCGATCGGCGAGGACGCCTTTGTCCTCACGGGCGCTCTCCTGCGCTGCGGGGCCGCGGTGATCCTCATCCTCGTCTCGGCGTGGATCGCGTCCGGGCGCGGAGAAAAGAAGCCGCTCCGGGCCGCGTTCTACGACATCGGGCGGGAGGGGACGACGGGGAAGCTCTTTATGCTGCTCTTCGGCTTTGCCGCGGCGTATTCGATCCTGAACACCCTCGGCAATCTGCTCTCCCTGCGCTGCATGAACACCCTCGACGCCTCGGTGCAGTTCCCGCTGCTCTCGGCGACCGTGACGGTCCTGACGGCGATCTTCGGGGCTCTCTTCTTCCGCGAAAAGCTGCGCGGGATGACGATATTGTCCCTGATCCTCACCGTCCTCGGCGCGGGCCTCATCGCCGTATCGGCGCAGATCGGCGGATCGTAAATGACAACGCATCCGTCAGCTTTCCCTCAAGGGGAGGCATACAATATGATTGCCCGTCCTGCATACTTCACTCGCCGAAGGCAAATTTCACGCGCGGAGCGCTTTTCATGCGTCTCTCAGCCTTGTGCTGGCGCAGCCTTTCACCCCTTCCGGCACGGCTTCACCGTGCCACCCGAGTTCATCTCCGATGAACTCGTCGACTTAGCTTGCAAAGTCGGCTTCCCACAGAGGGGCAGGCTTACAACGTGCAGCGCATCCTTCATTCATAATTCTTCATTCTTCATTCTTCATTCATCATTCATCATTCCCCTCGGAGGCACTATGACTGACCATCGCATCACGCCCGTCGATCCGGTGAACGGCGATTCTCCCAAGACCTTCGCCGAAAAGATCGGCCTGCCGGAAGACTATTTTCTCGCCGCCGAACCTCTCGTGCGGCGCATCGCGGAGTGCACGCCCTGCCAGCTCGCCCTGATCGCCGAAGATCCCGGGGACACCCGTCCCATCGCGCGTCTCGGGGACATGCTCGGCGAGGAGCGCGACCTCACCATGCTTTCTGTCGGGATCCTGCTCGGCATCAACGCTCACGCACTGTACCGGGACCGCGGGATCGACGACGAAATCTACTACGCCTCGATGCGCGAGCTGACCGTGTGGTCGAAGACCTGTATGCGCGAGAGAGGGCACATCGGCTTCTATGAATGGGGCTGGTTTGCGAATTTCCTCCGCGCCGAGATCGTACGGCTCGGGCGGCTCGAATTCCACGAGGTCCCCTTCAAGAGCGGCACAGTGTACGAGCACGCGGGTCATTCGGTGAAGGGCGGCGAGCGCGTCATCAACACCCACATCCCGGAGGACGGCCCGCTCGATCCCGCGCTGGTCCAGGACGCCTTCCGCCGGGCTTACCGGTATTTCGGCAGAACCGGCGCGGCGGCGATCGTCTGCGATTCGTGGCTGCTCTGGCCGGGGAACTACGACTTCCTCCCGGCGGACTCGAACATCCGCAAGTTCATGGACTGCTTCGATCTCATCGACCGGGACGACCGGAAGTGGGCGGGCGACCTCTGGCGCGTCTTCGGACACCGGGAAAGCTATGATCCGACCTCACTCCCGCGGGACACCGGTCTACGCCGCGCGATGGCGGACTATCTCGCGAAGTCCGGCGGCGTCACGGGGACCGGCTACGGGGTCTTCTTCTTCGACGGAGAAAGGATTTTATGACGATGAAAACGGTCATCACCGACGGGTTTGCCGTCAATCCGGGCGACCTCTCGTGGGGCTGGCTCGAGCGCTTCGGGTCCCTCACGGTCTACGACAAGATCACGGACGCCGAGGCTCCCGCCGCCATCGGGGACGCCGAGATCGTCTTCACCAACCGCGTGAAGATCGGGCCCGCCGTGCTCGACGTCTGCCCGAACCTGCGCTACGTCTCCGCGCTCGGGACGGGATACGACATGATCGACGTTCCGGCCTGCCGCGCGCGTGGGATCGAGGTCTGCAACGTGCCGGGCTATTCGACGGCGTCGGTCGCGCAGGTGGCGTTTGCGCTGCTGCTCTCGCTGGCGTTCGATCTCCCGGCCTATGCGTCGATGGTCCGCGAGGGGCACTGGACGGGCATCCCGGGCTTCCACTATGAGACCGCGCGCTTCACCGAACTCGACGGCAAGATTGCCGGGGTGTACGGCTGCGGCGCGATCGGGATGCGCTTTGCGGGGATCTGTCAGGCGTTCGGGATGAATGTCCTCGCGACGAGACGCTCGAAGACGGAGGGCGAGATCGACGGGATCCGGTTCGTGCCGCCCGACGAGCTGCTGCGCGAGAGCGACTACATCTCCTTCCACTGCCCGCTGACGGACGAGACGCGCGGGATGGTGAACGCCGGGTTCATCGCGAAGATGAAGGACGGCGCGGCGATCATCAACACCTCGCGCGGGGCGGTCCTCGACGAGGCGGACGTCGCCGCAGCCCTCCGGTCCGGCAAGCTCTCCGGCGCGGGCCTCGACGTCCTCGCGAAGGAGCCCGCCGATCCCACCAATCCCCTGCTGACAGCTCCCCACTGCCTCATCACGCCGCACTGCGCCTGGACGTCGAAGGAAGCGCGCTTACGGCTGATGAAGGTGCTCGAAGAGAACCTTACGGCGTTTGTGGAGACGGGGAAAGGGATCAACAGGGTTGAGTGAAGAGAGAAGAGAGAATAGTGAATAGTGAACAGTTGAGGAAGAAACCCTGACGGGTTTCCATATGATTAAACGGTCATGCGGCCTTGTGTCAGATACAGCTGCACGGTTGTTTATTGATTTGGAAACCGAAGGTTTCCTACAACAACTCTTCACTATTCACTTTTCACTTTTCTCTTTTTATCGTCTCCGTTGACAGAAACGAGGATAAGCGGTATAATATCCGCAAGAAGAACAAGCGGGAGGAAACCACCATGATTCCAATCGACGACGATCGCTTCGCGGAGCTCACGGCGTACTGCAATTCCTCGAACAACGCGGCGGATGACCGGCGGCGGGCGGAGGCGCTCGGGCTCGGCGGGCGGGACATCCTCGTCGCCCCGGGGGCCATCATCCGCATCCCGAAGGAGAAGATCGGGCGGGACGTCTACATCGGGCTCTACTGCTATCTCAACGGCGACGTGACGATCGGCGATCACGCGCTGATCGGCCCGCACTGCTCCGTCGCCGCGGGGAACCACAAATTCGATCCCGCGACGGGGTATTTTTCCGCGCGCACCGAGCGGGACGGGGACGACTCCATCGTGATCGGCGAGGGATGCTGGCTCGCGTCGAACGTGACCGTGACCGCGGGCGTCAAGCTCGGGCGGGCCAACCTCGTCTGCGCGGGGGCCGTCGTCACCAAATCGACCCCGGATTACGCGATCCTCGCGGGCGTCCCGGCCAAGATCGTCGGGCACATCGATCCGGAAACCGGCGTGTATCACTGGTATTCGAGGGAGGCGCAGAATGCACAAACTTGACCAGACACGCCGAAACGCGGGGGAGCTTTTTCCGTTCCCCGAACCCGGACGCCTCGTCGAGGAGAATCCCCCCTGCCTCTCGTGGTTAAAAGTCCCGGAGGCGGAGGACTACACGGCTGTGATCTATCACGCAGGCCGCGAGATCTGGCGCGGTACGACGCGGGAGAACTGGATCGTCCCCGATCCGCTGCCCGCTCCGGGGGATTATACCTGGAATCTCTTTACGAAAGACGCTGAGCGCGGGGAGATCCCGTTTACCCTCGCCGAGCGGCACGCCGTGATCCATCGCATTACGGGCGAAGAGCTCTACGACGCGATCGCGGACGAGCGGCCCCGGCATCTCTTCTCTGCGTCCGATCTCGAAGAACTGCGGAACAGGGAAGCCGTCATCGCCGTGCTGAAGCGGAATATCGAAGCGGCGTACCGGGACGGGATCCCCGCGCGGCCGATGTATCACCGCGATCCCGATGCGCTGCCGTACCGCGAGTATTTCGGACGCTTCCGCGACTACTGCGACCGGGATCTCATCGCCTGCGCGCTCGGGTATGCCGTGCTCGGGGACGAAAAGGCCGGGGAACACGCGAAAGAACTGCTTCTGACCTTCTGCGACTGGAATCCCGCGGGACCGTGCTCGCTCGTCGGGCGGTGGGGGGACGAGGTCGGGCTCTCGATGGCGCGGTGCCTGCCGACGGCGTTCGATCTGCTCTGGCCGCTGCTCAGCGACAAAGAACGCGATTACGCCGCGCGGACGGTGAGGGCCTACGGCGCACAGTGCTATGAGCGGCTCGCGAAGCTCGACTTTCCGCAGAATCCCGGCAATTCGCACGCCGGACGGATCCCCGCGTATCTCGGCGAGGCGGCGGCGGTCCTCAAGGGCACGGGCGTCCAGAGCCGGGAGGAGGCCGTGTGCTGGCTCGACTGCGCGCTCGGCATCTACGGCGGGATCTTCCCGTATTTCGGGACCCCGGACGGCGGCTGGGCGGAAGGTCCGTTCTACTGTACGTCCTACGTCAAGTGGTTCCTGCCGTTCTTCTCGCTCGCCGAACGGTATGCCGGGGCAAACTTCCTCGAGAGGCCCTTCTATCAGCGGCTGACGCAGTTTTTACTGCATTTCGCCAGTCCGGCCTTTGAGAATCACCCGGTCGCCGACGGCTACTGGTGCTCGCCGGAGGACGAAGAGTGGCCGGGCTTCTTCGCGCAGGATCCCTTGCGTGTCTACGCGGACCGGTTCGGACCGGATCTCGCCCGGCAGCGTGAACGCGATAT
>JAFZPN010000176.1 GCA_017550315.1 Clostridia bacterium | reverse complement strand
GTGACAAGGGGCTCGCCGGCGTCATGTACTGGGAGCACAGCTGCGACCCTTCCCGCCGCCTGCTCCGCGCGATGAGCGAGGCGCTGTAAGCAGCCGCTGCACGAACGCCGTCAGAAAGTTTTCGCCAGCCTTTTTTAAAAGGCTGTAGGGTGTCGGGGCACAGCCCTGACCCGCACTCCGCAGAGTGCGGACTTCCCACCCTTCCAAGGAGTTCCTCTTTTGGTTCTTTTCTCCTCGATAAAGGAGAAAAGAACACGATCGGGCTGCATCTATCTCCTTGGGGTGAACGCTCCAAGAAATGAGGCAGACCAACCGCAATCGATTTCACCAAAGAGGTAAACCATCATGCAAAGAACCGTCGTCGTGGGCATGGGTCCGATCGGACACCGCCATGCCCGCGCCTATACCGAATCCGACCGGGCCGAGCTGGTTGCCGTCTGCGACCGCGTCCCGGAACTCGCCAAAGCCGCCGGAGAAAAATTCGGCGTCCCGTATTTCACCAAGGCGACCGACATGTTCGCCGCCATGAAGCCCGACATCTGCTCCGTCACCACGGGCGGCTACGAATATGCGTCCGATCACTACGAGCCCACGATGGAAGCCTTCGAGGCGGGCTGCCACGTCCTCGGCGAGAAGCCCATCTCGAACGACCTCAAAAAGGCCGCCGAAATGGTTGCGAAGGCTGAGGAATGCGGCCTCTGCTACGGCATCGACATGAACCACCGCTTCACCCCGGCGGCGCGTCAGGCCAAAAAGTGGCAGGACGACGGCCGCATCGGCTCGCTCCTCTTCTGCAACATGGCCCTGTGGATCGGCAAATTCATGCCGCTCGACTCGGTCTACTACCACTTCAAGGCCCTGAACCCGCACAGCGTGAACATCATGCAGTACTTCTGCGGCCCGATCCGGGAGGTCTCGACCTTCGCGATGAAGGCCCCGGGACGCGACATCTGGTCGACGCAGTCCACCGCGATGCGCTTCGAATGCGGCGCGGTCGGGCATCTCACCTCGTCCTACGACATCCGCCGCGGCCATCCGATGGAGCGGTGCGAGGTCGCCGGGGTGAACGGCCGCTTCGTATTCGAGGACATGTGGCGCGAGGCGACGCTCTATCCGGCGGAGACCTACCTCAAGGAAGTCTACACCAATCCGGTCTTCGACGGGTTTGAGGGCTTCTACGACACGTTCCGCGACCGCATCCACTATTTCGTGAAGCAGGTCGACGAGGGCGCGCGCCCGGACGAGATCGACGGCAGCGGCCGCGAAGGCCTCGAAGCCTCCCGCGTCATCCACGCCATGATCAAATCCAACGAAAACGGCGGCGCGGTCGTACAGGTGAAAGAGATTACGGAGTGATCTCTTCCGCACAAGCCGGCATTGCCCAGTCACATCAAAGGAGCACACCTTGCCAGACGTATTTCATCACGAGAGTTTTATGAGCGACGGGCCGGTGGTCGCGATCGTTCCGGCGGAGCATCACGGGCGGATGCGCACCCACTCGCACGAATTCTATGAGATCGTGTACGTGGTCGACGGCTTCACCCTGCATTCGGCGGGCGGGACGATCACCCTGCTCGTGGCGGGAGACCTCTTCTTCGTGAAGCCGGGGGAGGAGCACTCGTACATCAACGCCTATCAGACCAAGCTGTACAATCTGATTTTCAGCGCGTCCGAGCTCGGGAATCTCCGGCGCGAGCTGGCGGCTCTGCCCGGCCTGGACGAAATGTTCTCGCCGACCTCCCCGCCCTCCGGCGACGGCGAGGCGAAGAACACGCGCCTCATCCACGTGCCGATGAACGAGCGGCGGAACATCGAATCGGCGCTGAGGGAAATGGCGGAGGAGCGCGAGGCGAGGAAGACCGGGTGGGAGATCGCCCTCCGGGTCCGGCTCGCGTCGTTTCTCCTGAAATACTCCCGCATGTACGCGGAGCAGTGGGACAGCCGGGTGATCTCGGCGGACGACTACTACGGCTACGTCTACAAGATCCTCTGCTTCGTGGACACGCATTACAGCGAAAACATCACGATGAACGACCTCTCCGCCGTGACGGGGCTCTCCCCGGACTACATGGCGCGTAAGTTCAAGAGCGCTCTGCACATGACGCCGTCGGAGTACGTGCGCAAGTTCCGGATCGCGCGGGCGATGGAGCTGCTCTGCACGACGGATCTCTCGGTCGCCGAGGTGGCCCGCCGCACCGGATTCTCCGACGTCTCCCTCTTCTCCCGCGTCTTCAAGCAGGCGGTCGGACTGCCTCCGGCGTCGTACCGGAAGAACGCCGTGGAGTAAGGATACGGGGGAAACGGTCGCTTTCTTGAAATGAAAGCCTGCGATGCGGAGCATCGCCGCAAAGAACTTTATTCCGGGGGGAAAACAAGCCGTGTCCATTTCATGCAGCGGCCAATATCATGCGGCACAGGCTGCACGCAGTTTCATTCTTCATTCTGCATTCTTAATTCTTAATTCCATCAGGAAAGGACTCACACCATGGAAAAAATCTTTAAG
>JAFZPN010000175.1 GCA_017550315.1 Clostridia bacterium | reverse complement strand
TCGGGTTCGGTCTCGGCGATCTCTTCCCCGCCCGCGTTGGGCGTCTGGGCGTCGGTCGCCGTGCCGGTGTCGCCGTTCGCCGCGTTCTCCGTGGACTGGGAGCACGCCGTGAACATTGCCGGAACGATCATGAGGATCGCCAGCAGGATTGCCGTGATTTTCTTGCTCATAAAATCCTCCTGTTGAGAGTTTGTATGGTCCAACGCCTGCGGGGGATCAGTTCCCGCCCTCGGCGAGCTTGGCGTAAGCGGTGTTGAGCTTCTCGACGTTCTTGTTCCACATCTTTTCGTTCTTCGCGAAGAACGAAGCGACGTCCTTGTCCTTCTTCGGGATCATGTTCTCGACATACCGGTCGCACTGGATGTCGTGGTTCCGGGCGGTGTCGTGGTTGCGGTTGCGGATGATCATCTGCACGATCTGGGAGGATTCCTCGTCGCGGACGTTCTTCGTGGAGGCGAGGACGTGGATGAGGTCGGGCGTGATCATGTCATAGGAGATCGCCGCCATGGCCTCCATCATCGCGCCGACGAACGCGGGATCGGTGCAGGAGACGGGCACGACCACCATGGAGCCCGCGCCGGACACGCAGGTCGAGTAGCTCTGCTGCTGCTCGTCGTACTTCGGGTTCGGGAGGACGCCGTAGTCGTCTTCCATGTCGCGCAGGAAAGTCTCGATCTTCTGGAACGTGATGCCGCAGAAGTACGCGCGGCCCTCGCCAAAGACCTTGAAGGAGCGCTCGTGCTGGGCGGTCTCGTAGTTCGCCTCGGTGTCGATGAAGAGCTTCCAGAGCTTTTCGTAGATGTTCACAATCTTCTCGAGGTCGATGTCGAGCACCACCTGCCCGTCCTCGTCGACATGGCTGAAATCGCCGCCCGCGCCGTAGAGGCAGGCCGTGCCGTAGTCATACCAGCAGGTGAGCGAGAAGAGGTCGTCCTCGACCTTGATCTCGCCGTCGCCGTTGAGGTCCTCGGTCAGGCCGTTGGCGATCCCGAAGCATGTGTCGAGGGTCCAGGTCCCTTCGAGCGCTTCCGGATACGGATAGGCGATGTTGTGGTTGTCGAACAGGCGCTTGTTGAAGAGCATGCACTCGGAGGTCAGCAGCTCCGTCGGGGAGATGTCGCCGATGGCCATGAAGAGCTTGCCCATGATGGTCAGGTCGCTCTTTTCGTTCTGGTCCCACCACGCCATGTCGAGGTTGACGGACGGGAGCTGATAGAAGTCATACAGGATGCCGTTCGAGGCGAGGCTGTTCGCGGTGTAGTTGGTGAGATAGAGGTCGTAGGACATGTCGCCGGCCTTCGTATCCTTCTGCACCATGCCGTTGATAGAGCCGTAGTCCGCCTGCTCCGCCGTCATGGTGACGTTGTAGAGGTCGGACACGCGGGTGTTGCGGCCGAAGACGAGGTCGTTCAGGGTCGCGCCGGTCATTTCTTCGGCGATGATGTCGACCTGGCGGTTGTCCTGGTTCGTCGAGATCATGCGGTACTCACGGCCGCCGAAATCTTGGATCGTAAGGGTGGATTCCGCCGTGACCTTTTCGGTCTCCGGCTCGGTCTCCGCGTCTGGCGTCGTCACTTCGCTGCTGCCGGACGGGGTCTCATCATCCTTGTTCTCCTTCGATTCGGAGCACGCGGCGAAGGAGAGAACGGCCATCAGCGCCGCGAGCAGGAGGCAGACGGTTTTCTTGAATTTCATGCTGTATTCCTTTCCGGATCGGGTGATCCTGTTACGGTTCCGCCGTCAGGTTCGCGACGGCCTTTTCGATCATCTTGTTGATCATCTTTTCCTGCTTCGCAAAGGCGGACGCCGGATCGGTGCCGTTCAGGACGATCCCCTCGACCGCGGAGGACGCGCCGAAGGAGAAGGCGTGCTCGAGCTCATACGCGCGGTTGCCGATGATGAGGTCGAGCATCTCCACCGATTCCTGGTCGCGGAGGTACTTCATCGAGAGCGCGACTTCGTAGTAAGCCGGGCGCAGGATCTCGCGGGACTTGGCCGACAGCGCTTCGAGCAGGAAGCCGGATTCGTCGACGTTCCCCGCGGAGATCGGGATCGAGGCGTACGAGCCGACGAACCACACGACGTTCTGGTAGTTCTTCTGCTGCTCGTCGTATTTCGGGCACGGCGCGATGCCGAAATCCGTTTCCATCTCTCTGAGACGGATCACCATCTGTAAATTCGTGATCCAGAAGAGCCCGTGGTTTTCCTGGAACATCTTCGTCGTCAGGAGGTGATACCCGAGATGGCCGTACTGGTGATAGTTCAGCGACAGCCGCTTGTCGAGCATGAATTCCGACACGTCGCGCAGGATCGAATCGACGCGCTCGTTCGAGCCGAGGGTGAAGACCGGGAGGTCGTTCTCATCCTTGTCGATCAGGTGATACCCGAAGGTCACGAGCATCGCCGTGGCGTTCTCGTTCTGCGTCAGGTTCGCGATCGAGTCGTCGGAATCGTAGTCCCCGTCGCCGTCGAGGTCGACCGAGGCCGTCTCGCACAGGGACTTGTAGGTGTCAAAGGTCCAGGTGTCGTTCTTGACGAAGGTGTACGGCTTCTCGAGCCCGAAGTCGTCGATCAGCTGGAGGTTGATCATGGTGCACCACGTCGCGTCGTTGTTCAGGGTCGAGAGGTCGCCCGAGAGCATGTAGTGCTGGTGCGCAATGCTCAGATCGTCGACCGAGCGCGCGTCCCACCACGCCTTCGTCATATCGAGGTATTCGACGTCGTCGAGCTTGACGAGATACCCCTTCTTGAGTAAACCGCCCGCGAGGTTCAGGGGCGGCATCAGGACGTCGTAGGTCGTGTCGCCCGCCGTCACGGCCGCTTCGGCTTCGGAGGTAAAGCTCCCGGAGGACGGCGCGTATTCGGCGAAGAGGACGTTGTACTGATCGGAGATGAAGTCGTTGCGCTCGAACACCGCGTCGTTGAGGACTTCTCCGGTCATGCCCTCGGTCCAGATGCTGGATTCCGCCCAGTCGCTCCAGGAGGAATTCGCCTTCGTGAAGAAGGTGAACGTCCGGCCGTCGAAGTCCTTCTCGGGCAGGCTGGGATCAAAGGATTCGCCGGTTTCCTCGGGCTCATCGGTCTGGGTGGGTGCGGCGTCCTGCGCGGTCCCGGCATCCGGGGTCGACGCGTCGGTATTGGTCTCACCGCCTTCGCTGCATCCCGCGAGCGGAATGGCCAGCAGCAGAAGCGAAAGCAGAAGGCAGAGGCTTTTTTTCATCATGAAATGGAAACACCCCTTTCCGTTTTATTAAGAACATATTATAGCAAAGATTTGTTTCATTTCTGTGAATATTTAGGAGAGAATCAGGCCCCGTTCTTCAATTCGTCGGATTTTACAAGGATTTCTCGATCTTTTTGTGCATCTTCACCGCAGGCGAGGACGACCGTGATCCGGTGCTTCTCCCGGCGCGGCGTCTTCCAAGTTGCGTGGAACTGATCGGGCATCGTCACGCGGTACGCCTCCGGGACCCCTTCGTTGAGATCGACCGGGAACGTGTCGAGGACCTCGGAGAGATGCAGATCTCCGGCTG
This sequence comes from Clostridia bacterium, assembly GCA_017550315.1. Lineage (GTDB taxonomy): Bacteria > Bacillota > Clostridia > Oscillospirales > CAG-272 > UMGS1696. The sequence continues at coordinate 1,336 of JAFZPN010000175.1, read as the reverse complement.
TCGGCGTGACCGTCATCGTCTTCCCGCGGCGGGAGATCGTGAGGACGTCCCCGGCAGTCTCCGGCCTTGAGAGCGTATGCAGGGGCCACGTGATCTCGACGGGGGACGCCGCTTCGATCTCGTCGGTCACGGTGAGCGAATCGGCCCCGAGTGTAAGCGTCCGCCGCCAGAGGGTGAGCATCGGGTACGCCTCGGTCAGATCGAGCACCGCGGTCTTTTCCTCGCCATTGTCCCGGACTTCGACGATCCGGCCGACGGAGTTCATCGAAAACGGCGCCTGCCCTTCCCCGTCGACGAGGATCGCGTTGTGGGCGCGGGTCGAATTGCACCAGAGCCGGTGATGCGCCGAGCCGTACTCCCGCCCGAAATATCCGGACGGCGAGACGAGCGCGACCCCGCCCGAGAACAGCGCGAACGAGCCCTGATCCGGGTGGCGGTGGCTGTCCGATCCGAACTTCGAAGCCCGCGCGAGCACGGCGAAATCCGATTCGGGATGCCTAAGATCCGTGTGCAGCGCGACGAATCCCGCGTCCGGGAACACGGCCATGTCCGACGCCTCGCCGGTGAGGGAGACCTCCGGAGCCTTTCCCGCGGGCAGGAAGAGATCGAGCAGGTGCAGCCGCCACACGTCGGGCATGGGCATATCGCGTTCACGCTGCCGGGCGAGATCCGGTCCGAACCGGTCCGCGTAGACCCGCAGGGGATCCTGCGCAAAGAAGCCCGGCCACTCTTCGTCCTCCGGCGAGCACCAGTAGCCGTCGCCGAACGGGTGATTCTCGAACGCCGGGTTCGCGAAATGGAGCAAAAACTGCGTCAGCCGCTGATAGAAGGGCCTCTCGAGGAAGTTTGCCCCGGCATACCGTTCGGCGAGCGAGAAGAACGGCAGGAACCACTTGACGTAGGACGTGCAGTAGAACGGACCCTCCGCCCAGCCGCCGTCCGGGGTCCCGAAATACGGGAAGATCCCGCCGTAGATGCCGAGTGCGCAGTCCAGCCAGCACACGGCCTCCTCCCGGCTCTGGACGCCCGTGCCCTTGAGGACCGCCGCCGCCTCGCCGAGATACGCGGGGACCCGTCCGGCGTGCGAGCTCCCGGGATTCTGCGGATAGTCGAGCCGCTCGAGCCGCTCAAAGCACTGTTCCCCGTAAGCCCGCACCGTCCGCGCGGCGTAATCGCGTTCCTTCGGATCGAGGAGGGGCCAGAGGAGATCGAGAGCGGAGGGCAGGCAGCGCGCCATCGAGAGGCCCACCTCGTCCCCCCAGCGCCCGACGAGCGAGCAGGGCCCCGCGGGATTCCAGTCGCAGAAGGTCAGCAGGAGCGTCTTCGCGTGCGCCCC
>JAFZPN010000174.1 GCA_017550315.1 Clostridia bacterium | reverse complement strand
GATGTGCGCGTTCTGCTACACGCAGCTCACGGACGTGTATCAGGAGAAGAACGGCATCTACGCGTTCGATCGGCGGATCAAGTTCGACCTCGACCGCCTGCACGCGATCATGAGCCGGAAGGCCGCGATTGAGAAATAAAGGAAACCAAACAAAATGAGGAACCGGCGACGGTTCCTTTTTTTGCGCGCTGACGCTTGCGGATTTGGGATATTGCAGGTCATTTGTTTTTTTGTCCTTCCGGACGGGACCAGAGAGGACCCTCGGGCCGGGCCCTCTCTGGACTTACCCGGCCCCACGGCAGGGGAGGAGGGCTCTCCCCTCGGTTTCAGCTTTGCTGAAACCGGTTGGATATCCACCCCTACCCCCTCAGGTCCAACCTCTCTTCTGAATGGGAAGCGTTGTTCAAGTTCGGCTAAACTGTCTCATTTCAGGATTACATGGCCACACCAAAATAGAAAAGCGTGATAGTCACGGCCATCATTTGGTGTGATAGTGAGGGTTCCGGTTCAAGTCAAGCACTCACCGCTGCACCCTTTGCCTCGACGAAGTCGAAAAGGCTAACACGGGCTGTTGCACAAATCGGCGTTGAGCGAGCAATGAAATTATCCGTGCCACTCATCTTGGTGATGGCCCCTGTAATCCTCCGTGCGGTTTGGCGATAAACTCGTTTATCGCCAAACAAAACAAGCCGAACTTCATTGAGCAACGCTTCAGAAAACTCGAAGATGCATGTTGAAGGGGTGGAGTCCAGAGGCGGGGAACGCGCCTTTGGCCGGGGTGATTCACAAGAGGGCCGCGGCCGGTCCTTTTGTGTCCCGTCCGGAAGGACAAAAAAACGAAAGATTTCGCATATCCCAAAACCGCAAGCGTCAGCGCGCAAAGGAAAGAAAGGAAACAAAACCTTACGCTCCGCCGCCCCGGCAAAATCTCCCCCATCCTTCCACAATCCCTTGACTTTCCCGCCCCTTTATTGTACAATAAAGCCGAAGCATACCCTGGGCAACGGGCAGAGCCCGCACCCTTTCTCTGTGAGGTGAACGTCATGAACGTCACGCATCTCTCCTCCCCGCGCAGGACCGGGCTGACCCGCCTGCTCGCCCTCCTCTTCTCCTCCCTCCTCCTCGTCTCCTTCCCGGCCTGCGGCGAGAGCAAGACCGGGGATACCGCCGATCCCTCCGTCCAGAGCGGACAGGACGCCGCCGCACCGTCCGGAGGCGATCCGGAACCCGCCGAAACCGAGGATCTCTTCGAGGCCTACCGCGGCATCGATCTGGACGGCCGCACCATGAATATCTCCGTTTCGAGCAACATCTCCGAGAACGGCGGCGGCATGCCCACCTCCTATCCCTACATCGCGGGACCGGAGGAGCTCACCGGCGAACCCGTGCAGGACAACGTCTACGAGCGCAACCACCTGGTCGAGGAAATGCTCAATACCACCCTGAACTATTCCGAGCTCGACCTCAACTATGACCAGGTCCAGCCGTACATCACCAACCTCGTCATGTCCGGCGACACGGGGATCGACTACTACGTCAACGACCAGCTCGGCCTGCTCAACTGCGGTTTGAACGGCCTCCTGCTCGATCTGAACGATCCCTCGAACTTCGGCACCGACTGGTTCGACTTCGACGGCGGCGCGTACTACGCCGAATACATGAAGGGCCTGTCCCTCGGGGAGAAGCGCTTCATCATGACCGGCGACTACTTCATCGACACGCTCCGCGCCGGGCACGTCCTCTATCTCAACAAGAACATCGCTCGCGACGTCCTCGGCTCCCCCGACGCCGTCTATGAGATGGTCCTCGAAGGCTCCTGGACCCTCGAGAAATTCGACGCGATCGTCGAGCAGGCGTATTCCGACGTCAACGGCGACAGCCAGCCGGACGACGACGATATCTACGGACTCGCCGGGCATTCCAAGGGCTGGGCCGCGCCGTACTACGCGTTCTACTACTCCACTGACTCCCACGTCGTCGACTTCGACGCGGACGGGATGCCCTATATCAACGACGCGAACCTCGAGCGCATGAGCAAGGCGGCGGAGTACCTCATCACCCTCGACAACTCCGTCGGCATGTACAAGACCACCTCGGTCGCGGATACCTTAAAGAAATTCGTGAACGGCGGCGCGATGTTCTCCATGTTCTCGAAGGTCGGCGACATGGAGCAGAACTCCATCCGCGACTTCGACGGCATGGGCGTCGTCCCGTATCCGAAGCTCGACGAGAGCCAGGCATCCTACCGCACGCTCGTGCACGACACGGCCGAGATGGGCGCGGTCCCGATCACCACGGTCGGCGAGGCGGCGACGGCTGTGTCCGCCGTGGTGCAGGTCATGGCGGTCCACGCGCACGCGCACCTTTTGAACGACTACTACGAGGTCGCCCTGAAATCGAAGTACGCGCAGGACAAATACTCCGCCGAGATGCTCGATCTGGTGGTCGCCGGCATTTCCGCGCCGTTTGAATTCGCCTACGAGCTCGGCTTCGGTTCGGATTCCTACCTCGGCAACATCACGTTCGGCCCCGTGAGCGATTCGATCAGCAAGGGGAGCGACATGACGGCATCCTCCTTCGCCTCGCACGAAAAGGTGGCGAACAAGCGGCTGAAGAAGCTCATGGAAGCGTACGGATACGGAGGATAAATAAATGATCAGCATCAAAAAAACGCCCGGTCGCGATTTCCTCGTTCTGAACCTCTCCGATCCCCAGCTCGGGGACGGCGAATGGGAGGCGGGGCATCCGAACCGCAAGATCCTCGAAAACTGTGTCAAGACCCTCGCCGACCGCATCCGCCCGGACCTCATCACGGTGAGCGGCGACCTCGCGTGGGCGGGGAACGATCTGGCCTACGACGCCCTCGCCGATCTCCTCGACTCGACGGGGATCCCGTGGGCGCCCGTCTGGGGCAACCATGACAACCAGGGCGGTCCGGAGAAGGTCGAAGCGGTGGTCTGCCGCTATCTGACGCATCCGCTGTGCCTGTACGAGCGCGGGCCCGCGGCCATCGGCAACGGGAACTACGTGATCCGGATCGAAGAGGACGGGCGTCCCGTCTCGGCCCTCATCATGATGGATTCCCACGACCGCGCGCCCTACGTGAACGAGGCGGGCGAGGAATCGAACGAATGGGCGAAGCTCATCCCGCCCCAGCTCGACTGGTATCGGGAGCAGATCGCGGCGCTGGCGGCGGACGGCTGTTCTGACAGCGCGATCATTCTGCACATCCCGATCTACGCGTACCGCGAGGCGTTCCGGGCGGCGTTCCGGGAGGGGATCGACCCGAAAACGGTGCTCCCGGCGGACGCGGACGGCGACGGATGCTGGAATCCGGGGTACGAATCCTCCTTCGGCGTGCTGTGGGAGGGGATCTGCTCCTACCCGGCGGACGAAGGCGCGTTCGACGCGATCCGGGCGTGCGGGCACACGAAGACCGTGGTGGCGGGCCACGATCACGTCGACAACTGCGTGATCCGGTACGAGGGCGTGACGCTTGCGTACAGCCTCAAGGCCGGGCCGGGCTGCTACTGGGATCCGCGCCTCAACGGCGGGACGGTCCTCACGATCGGCGAGAGCGGCGTGAAGTCCGTGCGGCATGAGTATGTGAAGGTGGAAGGAACCGAATAAACAGAACAAGCGCGACCCCCGTTTCCCTGAGGGCCGCGCTTTTGTTATGCTCTTTTGTCTGTGCGTGCTTATACATCCTTCTGCGCGAAGTGCACGGCGATCTCGCCGGAGAGGTCCGCCGCGCGGTCGAGCTCGATGAGGATGTGCCACTCGGCCATGTCGTCCGTATAGCATTCCGGGCAGAGCCGCGTGATCTCCACCGCCGGGGCAGATCCGCCCGTGACCGCCGTCACCTCGTGCCCGATCGAGCCGCTTCCCTCTTCGCAGAGGATCACGAGGAGGCGGTGACTCTCGAACCACGCGGCGTCGTAAGATGCGATGGCGTCGACGAAGCCGATCGAGGTGTCGGCATACACGGTCTCCCGGTGCGAGAAGTCGTAGAGGTCTTTGTATTCTTCATAATAGCGGCTCAGTCCGTCCGCGGAATCGATGACGGTGACGACGGGATAACGCACGCCGTCGTGATAGCCGTCCGTGCGGATGTACTGCGCCGAGAAGGCGAGGGGTTGGAGCGCGTCGGAAGTCGATGCCGACGGCTGAGAGGCGGAGATGCCCGTCGAGGGTTTGTCCGCGGGCGTGGCGTTCTCCGGCCTGCCGCAGGAAAGAATGACGATGCCGAACAGAATCAGGCAGAAGCAGAGTAAGATCGTTTGTCTCATGGGTAAATTCCCCCTTATTCCGGTTGTCTGGCGATTAGACGCCGGAGCGGGGCAAAAAGTTCCCGATCTGCCGGAAAAAACGCATCAATCCGGATGAAGGCCGTTCTCCATCATTTCGTTGATCTTCCCCTGTGCCTCCTCGGCGAGGTGCTTGGCGCGCAGGCGGTCCCGCTCTTCGAGGATCGAGAGCATCTCGTCGGCGAATTCCTCCGGCGGGATCAGCCCGACCCGGTTCACGTAGCCGATCATGCGCCGCGCGAGGTAGTCCGTGTTCATCTCCCGCGCCACGAGGGCCGCGAAGTCCGCGGGGTATCCCTCCCGGCGCATCGCGAGGATGAGGCTGCCTCTCAGGTTTTCCTCGGGTGCCATGGCAAGTCTCCTTTGCGTGAGGTTCAGGGCAGGAATGCATTCATCCGCCGCACGTACGCGAGCACCCCGTCGGCGATGCCTTCGGCGCCCCGCTCGATCCCGCGGGCGGAGGTCATGTACTCGTATTCCTCGACCGAGGTCATGAAGCCGACCTCGATGAGGGCAGAGGGAAATTTCGCGTTGCGGCACATCGCGAGCGCCTGCCACGACGTCCCGCGGTAGTTCCGCCCGAGGGACGAGGCAACAGCCCGACCGACCGAATCCGCCAGCATCTCGCCGCCCGAAGAGCACCACAGCCCGAGCGTCCCGCGGATGCGCGTCACGTCCGCCGTGTAGCCCATCGAATTCTGATGCAGCGAGAGGCATAGATCGGGTTCGAGCTCGTCGAGCAGGGCAGCACGAGAGCCGATATCGAGCGTCACGTCGTCCTCGCGCGTCAGGATCACCTCCGCTCCGAGCGCGCGCAGCTTTTCCGCCGCCGCCAGCGTGAGCGTCAGGTTGAGGTCCTTTTCGCTGTTCGAGAAGCCGCTATCGGTCCGCTGAGGTCCGAATGCCCCGGGATCGGAGCCGCCGTGACCCGCGTCGAGGACGATCCGGATCCCGGAGAGGGGCGTGTCGCTGTCGAGGTCTGCGCGGATCGGGTTGCGCAGGGAGACGACCGTTTCGCCGTCGCGGTAGCAGAAGTCCCAGCCGTAGAAGTTCAGGGGATCGCGCAGCACAAAAACGTACCGCACGCGCCCTTCCGATGCGGAGGAGGTTGCCGCGCAGCCCGTGAGGAGGGGATTGTCCCCCACCGTGACCGCCCCGCCGTCCGTCACGCCCCAGAGGGTCACGGTGAACGCCCCGTCCTCCACTGAGCAGGACACAGCCGGTTTGGTGCGCGCGGTGAAGCGGATCTCGGTCGTCCGGCCGACGTCTTCGACATTTACGTCCGTCACGGGGACGGTTTTGATCTTGCGCCGGGTGCCGGTCTCGCGCACGTCCTCCTCGGCGACGTATCCGCCCATCCGGAGGAGGTAGAATCCGCCGCGCTGAGCGACCGCTTCCGCCTGCATTCCGGCGAGCTGATCCGGATAATCGTTGTACACCGAGCTCTGCGGCGTGAGCTTGAGAGGCGTCTTATCCGCCGTGACCTCGAGCGCGATCAGGCCGCCCTCCCCCATCCGCCGGACCCGGATGCCCTCGCGGGTCAGCTCTTCGTCCGCGTCGGGATGGGTCGCCGAGAAGAGGAGCGTGCCGCAGTCGCGGACCTCGCCGGCCTTCGCTGCGGGGAGGGAGATATTTTTGCCGTAGGAGATGTATACCCAGCCGTCCGGGGCGGTGCGGGTTTTCGGATCGGCGAGGGGCACGAGGGGCGTTGTCTCGCCGTCGAGCGTGACCGTCACCTCGCTGTCCACCGGCGCGACACAGGAGACCCAGAGGATGTCCTCGTCGGTCGCGACGTCCGTGGTGGGGTAGGACCACGACACCGCGAGGCGGTCGAGGACGGTGAGATCTTCCTCCTCTTCCGGGTCCGGGTCCGGGTCGGCGGGGGTCTCTTCCATCGAAGTCTCCCCGACCTCGCCCGTCTTGGATCCGTAGTACAGCGTATAGGTGTACGTCCGGCCGTTCTGCTCGAAGGTGAAGGTGTTTTCGCCGTTCTCGAGCGTCGCGCGGAAGCTGAAATAGCCGCTCTTGGTCCGCCCGATCCGCTCGCCGTTCACGGTGAGGGCGTAATACGGATCGCTGAGGCCGAGGATGTAGGTCGTCGGGCTGTCGAGGACGGTCCCGGACGCCGGGGAGGACACCGAGACGCCGAGGCCGTTCGACTGCGTCGCGGAGTAGATGATCTCCGGGGCGAACGCCTCTTTTACGTCGTCGGAAACCCCGTTCGCGTTGCGGCGCAGTTCGTCGTAGCCGTAGAGGATCGAGCCGTAATAGGACCGCTCGGCGCGCGCATAGGTGATCTGCTCGACGAGCTCTCCCGTGGGATCGGGCCAGTCCGCTTCGTCGTATTTATAGGCCGCGTGGGAGACATAGAGCTTGACGGGCGTGCCGTCGAGACGGTCGTTCCACCAGCGGAGGAGGACGTCGAAGGGGGCCTGGGCCGAATCAAAGTCCCAGTAGATCTGGGGGGAGAGGAAGTCGATGTAGCCGCCGTCGATCCAGGCGGGCGCGTCGCAGTAGAGGGATTTGTACGCCTCGAAGCTGTTCGTCTCGCTGCCGCCGTTGTCGCCGCTCCGGTTCTGCCAGACGCCGTAGGGGGACACGCCGAATACGCATTCCGGGTCGATGAAGTGGACGGTGTCGTGGCAGAGCTTCACGATCTCGTTGATGTTCTGCCGCCGCCAGTCCGCGCGGTCGTCCCAGCCGTCCCCGTACTTCTTCCACGAGTCCTCGTCCGGGAAGTCGAGGAGGGAACCGTTCTCGTCCGTTGCGGGGTAGGGATAGAAATAGTCGTCGAAGACCACGCCGTCGACGTCGTACCGGGTGACGATCTCCCGCACGCCGTCCGCGACGAACTGCCGCACTTCGGGGATGCCGGGATCGAGGTAGAGGCGCCCGCCGTAGGAGACGGTCCACTGGGGATGCGTGCGCGCCGGGTGCTTTTCCGGCAGGGCGTCCGGATCCGTCTCCGTGAGGGTCGCGCGCAGGGGATTGACCCAGGCGTAGACGCGGATGTTGCGCAGCCGGCCTTCGTTCAGGAAATACCGGAGCGGATCGAACGTCAGCTCGCCCGTCGAGGAGAGGGCGGAGGAGACGGGGAAGAGGTCGCTGTCGTAGAGCGCGTCGGAGGCGGGACGGACCTGGAAGAAGATGGTGTTGATCCCGTTTTCCGTGCAGTCGTTCAGGATGGCATCGGCCTCAGCCTCGAGCTGTGCCGCGGAAAGATCGGCGCGGGAGGGGTAGTCGAGATTCCACACGGACGCGATCCAGACGCCGCGGACCTCGGAATCCGGGTCGATGATGTGGCCGACGGTAATTGCGGGGGACGGCGCGGGTTCGGGCGGGTTGGTCATATCGGGAAGCACCTTTCTGCAGGAAAAGAAAAGAGCGGCGATGAGGAGGAGACTGATGACGAGCAGACAGCGTCTGCGGCGGCGAGGGCAGGGCGACATATCGAAATCCTTTCGGAGACAAAAAGCGACAATTATCTAATATAAGTATAGCACAGAAGCGGGGGTGTTGTCAAGAGGGATTGCGCGCGGATATTTGCGGGCGGACAAAACTGCCGCTTCGCGGCAGCTTCTCCGCGTGCAGACAATCAATTATTACAGTTATATTACATCCTCCCCCCTCCCCTTGAAGAAATTCCCTCCCTGTGGTATAATGCTTGCGATTGCGGTGCCTGTGGCCGCAGTCGGCAGCTCTCCGGCGGGGATCCACTCTCCTCCCGGCCCGACATCCAGCGCTGTTATCTGCATTGCCATGGAAGAAAAGAAGAAAACCAATCCCAAAGCCAATATCCGGCTGATGTTCTCCTTCCTCGACGGCGCGGGGCACTTCTTCGTGCTCTGCATCCTGTCCTCCCTCCTCGCGTCCCTCTGCGAGCTCGTGTGCCCGAAGATCATCAGCTTTACCGTCGATTCCGTGCTCGGCGGCATGGAGACGAACCTCCCGCCCTTTGTGGAGCGCCTCGTCTCGGCAGCCGGCGGAACCGCCTCTATCCGGGCACACCTCTGGATCGTCGCCGCGGCGGTCCTTGTCCTCGCGCTCTTTATGGGCATCTTCAAGTACGGCGAGAGCGTGTTCAACCGCAAAGGCTCCGAGACCCTCGTCGAGACGGTGCGCAACCGCCTCTTCTCGCATCTCGAACGCCTCCCCGCCGCGTGGTATACCAAGCATCAGACCGGCGACATCATCCAGCGCTGCACCTCCGACGTGGAAACCGTCAAGACCTTCCTCTCGGAGCAGCTCACCTCGATCCTCTCGACCGTGCTCCTCATCGTGCTCTCCCTGTTCTTCATGTACACCGTGAGCATCCCCCTCGCCACGGTTGCCCTCGTCTCCATCCCCGTGATCGTCGCCTATTCCGCGGTGTTCCACGGCAAGATCGGCGAGCGGTTCCTCTACTGCGACGAAACGGAGGGCAAGCTCTCCGCCATCGCGCAGGAAAACCTGACCGGCGTGCGGGTCGTGCGGGCGTTCGGGCGGGAGATCTATGAAGTGGACAAATTTACGAAGCAGAACGACCTCTTCGCCGACGCGTGGATCAAGCTCGGGCGGCTCATGTCGATGTTCTGGTGCATGGGCGACATGATCTCCGGCCTGCAGCAGATGATCGTGATGGTCTACGGCACGGTCCTCGCTGTCCGGGGGACCCTCTCGGTCGGCGCGCTCATCGCGGCGGTCTCCTACAACGCCATGCTGATCTGGCCGGTGCGCGAACTCGGCCGGACCGTCTCCGAAATGTCGAAGGCGGGCATCTCCATCGGGCGCATCGGGGACATCATGCAGGCCGAGGAAGAGCGGGACGCGCCGGACGCCGTCGACTGCGATCCCGCGGGCGGCATCGAATTCCGGGACGTCACCTTCTCCTACGACGGACAGACCGATGTCCTGAAACACGTCAGTTTCCGCGTGAACAAGGGCGAGACCCTCGGCATCATCGGCATGACGGGGAGCGGCAAATCCACCCTCGCGCAGCTGCTCTGCCGCCTCTGGGAGCTCCCCGAAGAGGGCGGCACCATCACGGTCGGCGGGGTCGATATCCGGAAGATCAAGCTCGCGTCGCTGAGGCGGAGTGTGGGGATCGTTCTCCAGGAGCCCTTCCTCTTCAGCCGCGACCTCGAGGACAACATCGGCATCGGCTTCGAGCGTCCCGCGGCGCACGAGCCCGAGATCATGGAAGCCGCCCGCGCCGCCTCGCTTGATGAGACGGTCGAGGGCTTTGCCGACGGCTGGCACACCATGGTCGGCGAGCGCGGCGTGACCCTGTCCGGCGGGCAGACGCAGCGGGTCGCCATCGCGCGGCTGCTTACTGCCAATCCCGCCGTGATGATCTTCGACGACTCGCTCTCCGCCGTGGACAGCGAGACCGACGCGAAGATCCGCCGCGCCTTATACGAAAAGACGGAGGACGCCACGGTCATCCTCATCTCCCACCGCATCCAGACCCTCATGGCGGCGGACCACATCCTCGTTCTCGCGGACGGGGAGATCGTGGAGGAGGGGGACCACGCGGCTCTGCTCGCACGGAACGGCATCTACCGCAGGATCTACGACATCCAGACGGGCGTCGATGTCGACGGGGAAGGAGGCGAGGCCTGATGGACGGCGAAAACGAAAAGATCACCCATCTGCGCTTCTTCGGCATCCCGAAGATTCTGCCCCACCTGAAGCCCTATCTCGGCGCGATGCTCTTCATGATGCTCTTCGCGGCGGGGGGCTCCCTCATCGATATTGTATTCCCGAAGTTCCAGGAATACGCCATCAACCACTACATTGCCGACGAAACGCTCGACACCCTCGTGCCGTTCGTGATCCTCTACGTCGCGCTCCTGGCCCTGCAGGTCGCCATGAACTTCACGGCGTCCTACCTCGGCATCCGGACGGAGATGATCGTCGGGCGCGACCTCAAAAAGAAGGCGTTCGACCACCTGCAGACCCTGTCGTTCTCCTACTTCAACCGCAATTCCGTCGGCTACGTCCACGCGCGGGTCATGAGCGACACGGGCCGCATCGGGTCCCTCGTTTCGTGGTACCTGCTCGACTGCATCTGGAACGGCGCGTACATGATCGGCGCGGTCGTCGTCATGTTCCGCACCAACTGGCGGCTGACACTGCTTGTGCTGGCGGTCATCCCGGTCGTCACGGCGGTCGTCGGCTTCATGCAGAAAAAGCTCACCGACGCCAACCGGCGGATCCGCGAGCTGAACTCCCGGATCACGGGGTCCTTCAACGAAGGGATCACCGGGGCGCGGACCGTCAAGACCCTCGTCGCCGAGGAGCGCATGGAGAAGGAATTCCGCTCCGAGAGCGGCGAGATGAAGCGCGTTTCCGTCATGGAATCGCGGTTCCGCGGCGCGCTCTGGACCTCGCTGACCGTCGCGTCGTACATCGCCCTCGCGCTCGTCTTGAAGCTCGGCGGCGACCTCACGCGCGAGCAGGTCATGACGGTCGGGACGCTCTCGCTCTTCATGTCCTATTCGATGGGCATCATGCACCCGATCCGCTGGATCGTCAACTCGATCTCCCAGCTCATCATGGTGCAGGTGAACATCGAGCGGCTGACGGGGCTCCTCGAAACCGAATCCGACGTCTCGGACAGCCCGGAAGTCGTGGAAAAGTACGGGGATATGTTCCATCCGAAGCGGGAGAACTGGGAAGAACTCCGCGGCGACATCGAGTTCGACGACGTGACCTTCCATTATCCCGACGGCGAGGAAACGATCCTCGAGCACTTCAACCTCAAGGTCCCGCACGGCACGAACGTCGCCATCGTCGGGGAGACCGGCGCGGGCAAATCGACGCTCGTGAACCTCGTCTGCCGCTTCTTCGAGCCGACGGAGGGCCGGATCCTCATCGACGGACGGGACGCGCGCGAACGCTCCCAGCTCTGGCTGCACGCCAACATCGGCTACGTGCTCCAGACGCCCCACCTCTTCTCCGGCACGATCCGGGACAACCTCCGCTACGGAGCCCCCGACGCCTCGGACAAGGAGATCATGGAGGCTCTGCGGACCGTCTCGGCGGACGGGATCGTCGAGAGAAGCGAAAAAGGGCTCGACACCGAGGTCGGAGAGGGCGGCGATCTGCTCTCGACCGGCGAGAAGCAGCTGCTCTCCTTCGCCCGCGCGATCCTCTGCGATCCGAAGATATTGGTGCTCGACGAGGCGACCTCGTCCGTCGACACGTTTACCGAACGGCTGATCCAGCAGGCGATCGGGAAGGTGATCGAGGGGCGCACGTCCTTCATGATTGCCCACCGCTTGTCGACTGTGCGGAACGCGGACGTGATCCTCGTCGTCAAAGGCGGCCGGATCGTCGAAAGCGGCACGCACCGGGAACTGCTCGCCCTGCGCGGTTATTATCACAGCCTCTGGTCGCGGCAGTATGAAGCCGAGGCGACGGAGGCCGCGTTCAAGCAGTTCGGGAAGACGGAAGCATAAAAGGGAAGAGAAGAGAGAAAAGAGAAGAGTGAAAAGTTGAGGAAGAAATCTGCCGAGGCAGATTTCAAAGAAAAAACAGCCGTGCGGCGGTACGTCGCATACCGCTTCACGACCGTATGATTTTCGGGAAACCGAAGGTTTCCTGCCTAAACTATTCACTGTTCGTTCTTCACTATTCACTTATACAAGTATCATGAACATCGAAAACAACATCCTGCGTCATTACCTGAAAGACGTCTACTTCATCACCGGCACGGCATACGCCGGGAAATCCACGATGGTGAAAATGCTCTCCGAACGCTACGGCATGGTGATGTGCGGCGAGAACTACCATATGGCAGTCTCCGAGGAGGTCGCGGACCCCGAAATCCAGCCGAATCTCTGCTATTTCCGGCAGATGAAGAGCTGGGAGGACTTCGTGCGCCGCTCCCCGGAGGAATACGAGCGGTGGATCTACGCGAACAAATGGGAGGCAGCCGGATTCGAAGTCGCCGCCCTGATCGCTTTGTCGCAGCAGGGAAAGAAGATCATTGCGGACACCAACATCCCGCTGCCGCTCTTACGCGAACTCTCCGACTACGGCCACGTCGCCGTGATGCTGTCCCCGCAGAGCATGAGCGTGGACCGTTTCTTCGACCGGGGCGACCCCGAAAAGCGCTTCATCCTCGACGTCATCGAAGGCTGCCGGGATCGGGACGCCGTGATGGAGAACTACCGGCAGGGGCTGGCCCGCATCAACAGCCGGGAACACTACGACGAATTCGCGTCGAGCGGCTTCTTCACCCTCGTGCGGGAGGACGCCGACACCGACACCCGCGAAGAGGTCTGCGCGGCGCTTGCGAAGCACTTTGGACTGATCTGACGGGAGGACATCATGAAAACCGTTCTTGTCACCGCCTTCGAGCCTTTCGGGGGCAGCGCGCGCAATTCCTCGCTGGATACGCTCCGCCTCCTGCCGGATGAAATCGGCGGCGTGCGGCTGGCGAAGCGGGAAATGCCCGTGGAATACGTCCGATGCGGCGAAGCCCTCGTCCGGGCCGCGGAGGAGATCGAAGACCTCGCGGCGATCCTCTGTCTCGGGCTGGCGGAGGGCAGGGCCGCGATCACGGTGGAATACCTTGCCGTGAACGTGCGGCACGCCTCGATCCCGGACAACGCGGGCCGCTTGTGCCGGTACGAAAAAATCGACGAAGACGGTCCCGCCGCGCGGTTTGTCACCCTCCCGGTCGAGCGGCTGGTGAGCCGTCTCACGGAATGCGGGATCCCGGCGTCGCCGTCCTTCTCGGCGGGGACGTATGCCTGCAACTCGATCCTCTATGCCGCGCTCGCGTGGGGGGAGGTGCACGGTGTTCCCGCGGGGTTCGTGCACCTGCCCCTGTCCGCCGAGATCGCGGAGGCCGAGGGGAAAACGGGCCGCGTCCCGGCACTCGCGCAGAGAGTCCTCACCGAAGGGGTCGCCGAGATCCTGCGCCGCCTCGCGGAAGGATGAAGCAAAATTCGCAGCCAAATCAAAACTGCCGCCCGGCGGATTTCCGCTGAACGGCAGTCTTTTGTTGCTATTCTTTGATCTCGAATTCCGCCCATACCCGGACCTCTGATTTCTTTTTGGGCGAGAAGGCGGTTTTCCCGATCCGGTACTGCCCGGGAGGGAGCTCGCCGTAGAGGTACGCCCAGTCGACGGACATCCTCTTCCAAAGCCCGGGGAAAAGCTCGTATCCGATCGAGATGAACGTGTAGTTCGTTTCGGGATCGAGGACCGGGACGGGTTCCCATCCGGCGCTCGTCTTCCGTTCGACGGTGAAGTCCGCGCCGAATCCCCAGTCGCCGGGGATCAGTGTCCGGCGCACGGTGAGGGTCAGACCGGCGGGGGTGACGCTTTTCCCCGAAACCGTAAGAACATAGGGTTCTCCCGACGCGCAGGCGGTTAGGTGGGTCAGCAGCGCGAGCACGAGCAAAAGCACGGCAAGTCCGCGTGCGCAGGTTTTCATGGCGCACCTCCGTTTTGAATGGTTCTGCTTCCATTGTATCACACACGGCGCCGCCTGTCAATCACCTCTTCCTCCCGAGCTTTGCCCGGCATCCCCGGCAGCGGCCGTCGTAGAGGCCCTCGCCGAGATTCGCGTAGCCGCACCGCGGACAGAAGATCCGCTCGTCCTCGTCGAACGAGCACGGGACCGGGAATTTCAAGGCCCCGAGCCGGAAGACACGGTCGCCCGCAGCGTAGGGCAGGTGTGTGCCGCCGCGGTAGAAGATCTCCTCCGTTCCGCCGGTTTTCGCCCGGATCAGGAGGCGGGACCGCTCGCGATTGCTTTTCCCGTTCCCCCGGAAGACCCAGCCCGCCGTCGCGACGATTTCCGTCTTCACATCCGCTTTGGCGACCTCGCCGTAATACGTCTGCCGGAGGAGCGGGTCGATCCAGCGAAAGGGCCGCCAGGGCAGCACGAGGAGCGCGGTGAAGGCGACGGCGGACGGCGAGAGCATCGGGCGGCCCGTCTTGTGGGAATAGAGGACCCAGAGCGCGAGGTCCGCCGCGACCCACAGGGCGATCTTCACGACGCCCCGAATCCGCTCCTGCCGGTCAAAGGCGCGGAAAAACGCCTCGGTTTCGCGCGCGAGCGTCTCGCGGACGGGACGCTCTTCCCGGACGGCCTCTTCCCGGTGCGCGGCTGCGGCATCGGCGGCGGTCCACACGGTCGGGGATTCTCTCTCTCGCATCCGGCGGTCATACCGCTCGGCGGCCTCCGCGTATTCGACGCTCCCGATGCGCGCGCGGAATCCCACGTAGATCCCCGGCAGGATCGCGGCGGCGAAGAAGAGGAGATAGATCCCGAGCGCCGCGAGCTTCACTGACGACGGGAAGTCGAACATGTCCGCCTGAAAGAGGGCGTGACGCCCGTGTCCGAGGAAGCGTGCGAAATACTGCACCGGCCCGGCATAGAAGAGACTCCCCATCTGGTTCAGGACGAGGGGGAGGCAGGCCGCGCCGTGCCATAGAGCCCCGAGGAGGACGGGCAGGGCGGCGGAGACGGGATCCGGGCGGCGCGCCTGTTCGTTCGAGACGCGGTAGTCCGCCTGGCGGTATCCGATGAAGCGGGCGAAGAAGAATCCCGCCGCCATGCAGACGAGCATCGCCGATGTGCCGAACAGGAGCCAGAGCGCGGCGTCCTTTGCCTCCGTGTAGCCCTCGACGGCGATCGGGAGGGAGAAGAAGAACCCGATCGCGGCGGGCAGGACGTTCGAGGCGAGGCCCGCGACGGTCATGAGGACGAAGACGAGGAGGGCGTCGAGGAGGATCTCCTTTGTGCTGCGGCCGCGGCGGACCTCCGCGGATTTTTCCGCCGGTTTTTCCTCTTCCCGCGCGGGTACTGCATCCGACAGGGTGCCGTACCGTTCGCGGAGGGAGCGGTTCGCGTCGGCCATGCGGTTTTCATCGCGGGCGGAGAGGGCTTCCCGGTCCTTTGCCCGCTCGTCGAGGGCGCGCCAGCGGATCCGCCAGAGGAGCGCGCGGACGGCGAAGGTGAGGGCGGCGGCGAAGAGGGTCGCGAGGACGTAGACGGCGATGCCCCCGGCGCTCGGGGCATTCCGCCAGCCGAGGACCGTGCCGTCCGCGAGGACCGATTCCGCGAGGTATGCGCCGCCCGGATTGAAGAAGAGAGAGGCCTGACCGGGCAGGAAGAGCGAGAGGAAGGCGTGAACGGCCTCGCCGGGTCCCGCGGCCTCGAGGAAGGCCGTGCGGCGCAGCCGGGCATCCTCGTCCGGGGAGGCGGTCCTTTCATAGCGGTCCGCGATGCGCCGGCGGGTGAGGAAGTGCGCGAGGACGGCGGCGAGGAGGGCGGCGATCAGGCCGGCGGTGAGCGCGAGGAATCCGACGAAGACGGGATCGTGCTCATCCGCGGCGGCGGGATTGGCGGCGAGGACGGCGAGAAAGTACGCCGCCGCATGGGCAAGGATCGCCGCGGCGATGCCGGAGAGGGTGTTTTTCAGATTCTTCGTTTTCATGGGATGCTCCTGTCGGATTACTTCCTGATCTGAAAAGGTTATGAACCTTTCAGAAACACCTCATCCGGCCCTAACGGGCCACCTTCTCCTCAAGGAGAAGGCTTTTTTTGTGCGGCAATTACTGGAGACAACTGCGCGTTGTTTCGGATGCTTAGTGTGAGGCTTCCCCTTGAGGGGAAGCTGTCAGCCTCAAGGCTGACGGATGAGGTGTTTTCAAGTGAAAGCAGTATCGCGGATCGGACGCGTCCAAAAACCGTATATCGCGTTCAGATGAGCCTTATGAGGCCATTATACCACGCCGCCGCACGCCTGTCAACCCCGCGGCGGCGATTTAACAGATTTTTCTCCGCCGATTTTTATTTTCGATTGACAAACGCGCGCCTTTTCGGTATAATGATGGTGAACGATCGAATCTTGACAGGAGGCAGCCCATGCGAAAACGGAAAATCATGCGATGCGCGGCGATCCTTGCGCTGCTTTTGATCCTCCTCTCTGCCGGATGCAGGCAAAAGCCCGCCGAAGAACCTCACTGGGTGCGCGAGGACTACCTCCTCCCGGCAGGCTGGGATCCGGGTGCGATCCAGTCCTGCGCCGGCGGGACGCTCTCCGTCATCGGAAAGCACCTGGCGGACGAACAGGTCTGCCTCTTCACGCTTGCCGAGGGCGGCGGCGTCCTCGAGCGGCAGGACCTTTCCGCGGCCTACCGGCTGAGCGGTGTCCGGTGGGAGGGGAGCACCTTTTCCGGGATCCGGACAATCGACGGAGAGCTCATGTTCGAGCGGTACGACGAGGACGGGCAGATGCTCGAAACCTTTTCGCTCGACGCCCTTCTGTCCGGGCTGCCGCGGTTCCGCGTTGCGTGGATGACGACGGCGGAGGACGGATGGATGACGTTGATGTCGGCAAACTGCGATATCGCCGCCATCTCGCCGGACGGGGACGTTCTGCCGATCGATACCGAGCCGTCCGTGCCGCGCTTCGGGCTTTTCACCGCCCCGGACGGGGAGACGTGGGTCTGGGAGCAGATCGACGGACGGGACTCTATCGCCAGAATCGACCGGGAGACGGCGCAGCTGACCGAGCGCGTGTTTCTCCCGGAGGAGGACGGGGAGGCCCGGGAGATCGGCATGATCGGCTTCGACGCGGAGGGGCGGTTCCTCTGGTCCGAGATGGACGGGGTGCACGCGCTCCGGATCGGCGAGGGGGAGCGGACGAAGATCCTCGATTTTGAAGAGGAAGGTCTCTCCGTTCTGCGCTTCCGGGTCACGCTTCTTAAGGACCGGCGGTCCCTTGTGTTCGTGCGCCAGGAATACGTCCATCCCGAGGATGCCGAGCGCCGGGAGGAGGAGTCCGAGACGGTATACAGCAGACGCGTCGCCGGACAGCCGAAGGTATGGCATCTTATCATCCTGCGGCGCGCGGGCTGATTTGATCCGGTTTTTTGCGCCGGTTTTCATGTTCGATGAACAGAATCTTGACAGGAGGCAGTCCATGCGAAAACGGAAAATCATGCGATGCGCGGCGATCCTTGCGCTGCTTCTGCCGCTCCTTTTGGCCGGATGCAGGCAAAAGCCCGCCGAAGAACCTCGCTGGGTGCGCGAGGACTACCTCCTCCCGGCAGGCTGGGAGCCGGGCGCGATCCAGTCCTGCGCCGGCGGGACACTCTCCGTCATCGGAAAGCACCTGGCGGACGAACAGGTCTGCCTCTTCACGCTTGCCGAGGGCGGCGGCGTCCTCGAGCGGCAGGACCTTTCCGCGGCCTCCCGGCTGAGCCCCATCCGATGGGAGGGGAGCACGTTCTATGGCATCCGGCGTACGGACGGCGGGCGGTTTTATGAGCGGTACGCGGAAGACGGCACGCCGCTCGAATCCGTCCCGCTCGACGGCTTGACCGGCGCCGCGGATTTCCACCCCTTCGACGTGTTCCGGCAGGCGGACGGCACGCTTTATCTCTTGTCCCATCACATCGCTGCCGTCGTTCCGGCGGAGGGAGATACCGTTGTCGTCGAAACGAACGTGCGCTTCGAGCTTCTGACCCTCTTTCCCGCGCCGAACGGGGAGGTCTGGGTCTGGGAGCGGACCGAGCGGGGATACGGCATCGTCCGAGTTGACGTCGATGCCGCAAAGTTCTGCGATCTCGTTTTCCTGCCGAAGAACCCGGAGGAGCTGGAAAATCCGCTGGCGTTCCGCGATCTCGCCGTTCTCGGATTCGACGCCGAGGGCCGCTTTCTTTGGGCGGAGGCCGACGGGATCAATGCGGTCGTGTTCGGGGAGGACGGCGTGACGAGAGCGCGTCTTCTCGATTACGACGATTTCGGGCTCGATGTGGCGAAATACGCTGCCTCGCTGCTTTCTGACGGGCGGACGCTGGTCTACCGCCGGCGGGAAGTGGAAAACCCTCCGTCCGAGGGCGAGTCCGACGAGGCGTATCAGGCGCGGACGGGCGGGGCGAGATGGCTGACAAAGTTCGTCGTCCTGCGGCGCGCGGGCTGATTTGATCCGGTTTTTTGCGCCGCGGCCTTGACATTCCCGTCGGAATGTGGCATAATAAAAGATGGGCCCGCGGGGCTGCCTGCCGGAGGTTTTCCGGGGCGGTCCGACGGGAAACAGGCGACGACGCTGCCGCGGCAGGGAAATCGCTCAATACAGGTAGGAGGAATGACCTATGAATACCACCGCAGAAATCACGAATATGTGTCCTGTCGCAAAAGGCGCATATCACGGCCCCGCACCGATCCCCGAAGAGGGTAAATGGGTGCAGGCAAAAGAGATCAAGGATATCTCCGGCTTCACGCACGGCGTGGGCTGGTGTGCTCCGCAGCAGGGCGCGTGCAAGCTCACGCTGAACGTCAAGGACGGCATCATCGAAGAGGCGCTGGTCGAGACGCTCGGGTGCTCCGGCATGACCCACTCCGCGGCGATGGCTTCCGAGATCCTCATCGGCAAGACGCTCCTCGAAGCGCTGAACACGGACCTTGTGTGCGACGCGATCAACACCGCGATGCGCGAACTGTTTTTGCAGATCGTGTACGGCCGTACCCAGAGCGCGTTCTCCGAGGGAGGCCTGCTCGTCGGCGCGTCCCTCGAGGACCTCGGCAAGGGCCTGCGCTCCCAGGTCGGCACGATGTTCGCCACGAAGGAAAAGGGCCCGCGTTATCTCGAGATGACCGAGGGCTACTGCTCCCGCATGGCGCTCAACGCGGACAACGAGATCATCGGCTACGAATTCATCAGCCTCGGCAAGATGATGGACTTCATCAAGGGCGGCATGGACGCGAACGAAGCGATGAAGAAGGCCACGGGCCACTACGGCCAGTGGGATGCGGCGGTCAAGTATATTGATCCCCGCAAGGAATAAAGGAGGCTTTGACGATGGCATTATTTGAAAACTACGACCGCCGGATCGGAAAGATCAACGGCGTGCTGGCCGAATACGGCATCTCTTCCGTCGAGGAGAGCCGCGAGATCTGCAAGGCTGCCGGCTTCGACCCCTATGAGATCGCCAAGACCATCCAGCCGATCTGCTTTGAGAACGTGTGCTGGGCATACTGCGTCGGCGCGGCGATCGCGCTGAAATCCGGCGCGAAGAACGCCGAGGAAGCGGCCCGCGCGATCGGGATCGGCCTCCAGAGCTTCTGCATCGACGGTTCCGTCGCGGACAACCGCAAGGTCGGCATCGGCCACGGCAATCTGGCCGCCATGCTGCTGAGCGACGAGACCCAGTGCTTCGCGTTCCTCGCGGGCCACGAGTCCTTTGCGGCCGCGGAAGGCGCGATCGGCATCGTCCGCAACGCCAACAAAGTCCGCAAGCAGCCCCTGCGCGTGATCCTGAACGGTCTCGGCAAGGACGCGGCGCAGATCATCTCCCGCATCAACGGCTTCACGTACGTGCAGACGCAGTACGACTACTTCACCGGCGAGCTGAAGATCGTCCGGGAAATCCGCTACTCCGAAGGCGAGCGCGCGAACGTCCGCTGCTACGGCGCCGACGATGTGTGCGAGGGCGTGGCGATC
>JAFZPN010000173.1 GCA_017550315.1 Clostridia bacterium | reverse complement strand
GGTGTTGAGGGAGCCCTTCGCGAGCTGCATGAAGGGATCGCGGGAGGGGAAGTTCTTCGATCCGCAGAGGACGGTGTGCTCGATGATGTGGCACACGCCCGTGGAATCCTCCGGCGGGGTGCGGAAGGCGGCGCAGAAGAGCTTGTTCTCGTCGTCGTTCGGGAGGATGCAGACGCGTGCGCCGGATTTTTTGTGCCGGAGCACGATCCCGGCGGATTTGATGTCGTCGAGGGTCTCCTCGTACAGGAGTTCGTAGGCGCTGTTCGGCGCGAGGTCCGCGTAGCTTTTGATGTCGGCCATGGGATGTTTCCTTTCGCGTGGATGATTTTTCCCTTCTATTATGCCCTTTTTTCCGCGTTTTGTCAAGGGGGCGGGCGAAGATTGCCGCGCGGGATGCCGCCGAATCCGTCAGCTCCGCTCCGCCAGCCAGATCGACGCACGGGACTGGATCTTCGCCGCCCCTGCCGAATGCTTGACAATTTGCGGGATTCGTGTTATACTGTGTCTGCAAAGATCCATTCTATTTGAGGAGACACCATGTCCGTTTTGAAAATCCTTCTCCCGATCGTGCTCGGCGCATTGATCGGGTATTTCACCAACGATCTCGCCATCCGGATGCTGTTTCACCCGCGCAAGCCGGTTATTATCGGGAAATGGCAGCTTCCGTTCACACCGGGGATCATCCCGAAAAATCAGGGACGCATCGCCAAGAGCATCGGCGACGCCATCAGCACCCAGCTTTTCACGCAGACCGATCTGGTCGATCAGCTGAAAAACAGCGGCGCGAAGGATGAGATCGCCCGGAAAATCACCGACGCGGTCTTCGAGACCGAAATCTCTCTCGCGAGCCTCTCGACGGAAGAGAAAAAGCCGAACGAGCCTCTCTCCGACGGAGAAGAACCCGCGCCGGAGGAGGACGAGGGCATCGCCGGGCAGATCGGGACCTTCGTGACGGACCGCGTGGTCGAGAAGATGACCGGGGCGGACCTGCACACCGCGATCGAGGATCTTGTCTGGGAAGCCGTGCAGGACTACCGCCGGAATCCGATGATCGCCATGTTCCTGAACGCCTCCGCCGTCGACGCGATCATCGATAAGGTGGAATCCGCCCTGCGCTCCTATCTCGCCGGTGACGGGCGTACGCTGATCCGGCGGCTCGTGACCGAGGAGGCCGAGACGCTGCGGGAGACACCGTTCCGGGATCTCGCGGCGGAGCTGCACCTCGAAAAGGAAGCGGCGGCGGAAGCCGTGGGCCGGATTCTCGACCGCTTCATCGAGCAGTTCGGCAGTTCGTTTTCCGAGAAGACCGACATCAGCGGTATCGTGCGGGAAAAGATCGAATCGATGGACCCGGCGACATTTGAGGATCTCATCATGTCCGTAGCGAAGCGCGAGCTGCAGGCCGTCATCAACCTCGGCGCGCTCCTCGGCGCCATCATCGGGGCGGTCAATCTGATTTTTAGGTAAGGTTTTGGAAGGTATCCATCAAAGGCAAAGGAGGACGAATATGCGTTTCCTGTTGTGTGAAGCGAAAAAGCATCTTTCTTTTCGAGAAGCACTGGTCGGATATTTGATCGGGCTGGGATTTCTGATCCTCATGCTCAAAAACACGGTCTATGAGACCGCGGACGTCTCCGAGCAATGGTTCGGCATGTATCAGGACATCCGCACCTACGGCGCAACCCTGACGGCGTTCCTCCTCGTCACGGGCCTGTCACGGCTGATGTGCTGCGAGCGGGAGAGAAAGACCGACGCGCTCCTGTTCACCGCCGCGGACGGGAGGAAGATCACTTTCTTTTCAAAAATCGGGTTCGCCGCGCTGTACTGTTTCCTGACGGTCGCAGTCGTCGGCGCGGTCAGTCTGCTTGTTCAAGGGGCCTCGTTCGGTTTTGCGGACGCGTCGTCGCCCGTGAAGCTGTGTCCGTATTACCGCGAAGAAGGACTCCCGCCGATGTCCTGCCTCGGATACGCCGTCGTTCAGTATCTTTTCCTGTTCCTCGGCGCGCTGTGCATGGCGGGCTTTGTCCTGATTCTGGCAGTCCTCATGGGAAGAACCGCGGTCACGATGTGTGTCTGCGGCGGCGCATACCTCGTTCTCCTGGTGTATTACTACATGAATGGAGGACCGCTGAGAGGCGCTGCTCTGACTGTCGCCGATACGGTATTCCGGTTCAGCTTCGTCGGATTTATGACACAGGAAACGTTTGCGTGGGGATCGGTCGTCGGCATGCCCGGGGTGTGGAGCGACGTTTGGAAACCGGTTCTCGCAGCCCTGTGTGTCATTGCGGCGGAAGGCGTTCTTCTGTGGGCTCTTTGGCGCAGAAAGGAGCGGAAATGAGAGCTGAGATCGTACAGATCCTCCGCGCACCGCTGTACTGGCTCGTTCTTCTGGCTGGGCTCGGTGCGAGGGCGTCTATGGCGGTTCTCGATTTCAGGCACCGCCCGGAGCAGGCATGGCTTCTGGCGGGGGAATTCTGGAGCAGAGCGGGATCGGTGACGATGTGTCTTTTGATTCTGGTCGTTCTGATCCGCCGCTTTTCCGTGGACTATGAGACCGGGGCGGTCCCGGTCGTCGCAAGCACGCCTCTCGGAAGGAGAAGCCTGTATTTCTTCCGGCTCGCGGCAGGATGTGCGATGACGGTCCTCGGCGTCGCCCTCCTCGCGGCTGGGAATATCGGGATCACGGTGATTCTGGGACGCGGCACCCCCATCGGATGGGTCCGCGATTTCACCCTCCGCACTGTTCCCACGGCGGTGGGAGCGGTCGGGTATTTCCTTGTTTCCGCGTTTGTGTGTGATATCCTTGCGAACCAGCCCGCCGCCATGGCTGTGTGCGGGATCCCGTTTGCCGTCAGCTATTTCATCAACACCGGGATGATCGAACCGTTCGACGTGTTCTGGTTCCTCCGGTACGGATTCTTCACTGAACTCGCGCGGGGGAGGTGGATCGCGAGCCGGCCCGGTTTCTGGATCGTGTGGTATGTCCTGCTGATCGCCGGAGTCTTTGTCCTGTCGATTTGCCGGAGAAAGGAGCGCAAACTGTTATGAAACTTGAAATCGAAAAGGTATGTAAACGGTACGGCGACGTACTCGCTTTGGCGGACGTGGATCTTTCGCTGGGAAGCGGGATATACGGGCTTCTCGGACCGAACGGTGCGGGAAAAACCACTCTCATGCGGATCATGACCGATCTTCTGAAGCCGTCCGAAGGCCGTGTCCTGCTCGACGGTCAGGAGATCGCGGCGATGGGCGCGGAGTTCCGCCGCAGACTCGGATATCTTCCGCAGGACTTTGGATATTACCCGGGCTTTACCGCCGAGCAGTTCCTGTTGTATCTTGCGGGTCTGAAACGTCTGCCGCGCGCAGAGGCGAAAAGACAGACGGCCGAACTGCTTGAAACGGTCGGCTTGTACGATAAGCGCGGTCAGAAGATGAAAGGACTCTCCGGCGGTCAGCGTCAGCGGGTCGGTATTGCGCAGGCTCTTTTAGGCGATCCAGACGTGCTGGTTCTGGACGAGCCGACCGCCGGGCTCGATCCAGAAGAACGGATCCGTTTCCGCGGGATCATCAGCGGTCTGTCACGGCAGAAAATCGTTCTGCTGTCGACGCACATCGTGTCCGATCTCGAAGCAGCGGCAAACGAAATCATTCTTTTGAAAAAAGGCCGCGTTCTTGGCGTACGCAGGCCTCACGATCTTCTTGCAGGACTCGAGGGGATGGTCTGGACGGTCCCGGTCCCTGCGGAAGAGGAAAAAGAGCTCGCATCCCGATACCTGTGCAGCAATGTCATGCACGACGGCGGTATGAGCATTCTGCGCCTGATCGCGAAAGAAAAGCCGTACCCGGATGCGGCTGCCGAGCGTCCGAACATGGAGGATATGTACCTCTTCTATTTCGGAAAACAGGAGCGGACGTAAAACTGCATATAGAAAAGGGCTGCGCGAAACAGCCCTTTTTTCTGTCAGATGATCGGATATACGTTCATTCATTCGCCATCAGCCCGGCTTTTTTCAGCGCGAGCACGATCGGCGGGATGATTGCGAGGTGGATGAGGATGCCCGCCCAGGTGTTCACGAACTGCGTCCCGAGGAGGAGGAAGAACGCCGGGACGCCCGCTACGCTGCCGCTGAACGCCGCGAAGACCGCGCAGTAGACGATCCGCCCGACGATCATCGAGATCACGAGGTTCAGATAGAGATACGGGACCTTCTTCGGGAACACGCGGTAGAGAATGCCCGCGCAGAGGCCGTATGTGCAGAGCTCGAACGCCATGTACAGCGCCATCGGGAACGCCGGCATGCCGAAGAGCAGCATGCGGAGCAGGGGACAGACGAACCCGACGACCGCGCCCCAGATCGGCCCGCAGACAAACCCGCAGAGAAAGGCCGGGATGTGCATCGGAGAAATCATCTTCGCGATGGCGGGGATGTGCGCCGTGACGAGGGGCAGGACCTGCCCGATCGCGAGAAAGAGCGCGGAGAACACGATCTGCCGCACGGTCTGGTTTCCGGTTTTGGAACGGCTTGCGGAATTGCTCATGGGAAAACCTCCGGTGGATTTGGATTTGCGGGAATCAAAAAAACCGCATTCTTCCCCCTCGGACGAGGAAAAACACGGATATCTTCGTGATATCGCAGAGACGGCTTCGGCCGACATGCCCATTATAGCGGAAATCGCCGCCGGATGCAAGAGGAAAACGGGAGAGGGGAGAAATTTTACAATTTCTGGCGGAAAAATGAAAAATGCGCAAAAAGAAGAGCTGACGATGCTCCGCCAGCCCCTTGTCGGAATGAGCGATTCCCTTATTCCACCGTTTCCGATTCCTCCACGCGCTTGATCCGCACCGTTTCCCACGGGTCGAGGCGCATGTCCTCGTATTCCGCTTCGCCGCTCTGGTTGTCGTACGGGTCGAAGCGGAAGAAGGTCTTTGCCGGGGAGAGCTGTTTTTGAAACTCCGTGCAGGCGACGAAGCGGTACGGATCGAGGTTGCCGAAGTACCACGCATGGCCTTCTTCGTCCCCGCTGCGCAGCATCCCGCCGCCGAAGGACGGATCGCACGGCAGCCAGCCCCACGGCTCGACGTAGAACTGCGCCCAGTCATGACTGCCCACCCCCGTCGGACGGCAGGAGTTTCCGGACTGCCAGCGCGCCGGGACGCCGACGATGCGGCACAATGTGATAAACAACAGGGCCTGCACCCCGCAGTCGCCGCGGCCGTTCATCGCCGGGTATTCCGGCAGGTTGTCCATCCAGCGGTATTCCCGCATGTAGGAGTACCGGACGTGCTTCGTCACATAGTTGTACACCGCGCGGGCCTTCGCAAGCGGATTCCGGATCCCGTCCGTAAGCTCCTTCGCGAGCAGGCACAGATACGGCGTGAAGCGGATGTGCGGATACTGTTCCGCGAGATAGGGCCGGACCTCCTCCGGGAAGCCTTCCTTCGCCTCCTCGTCCGAGAGCGCGTGATACGTCGCCGTGTTCACGAAGCGGAACGTGATCGCGAGCTCTTCGCCCGGCGCCATGTCGAATTCCGCGTAGGCTGTGCGGATCGGATGGACGTCGGTCCGGACCGGACGGTTTGAGGAGAGCAGCTCGATCTCGCTCTGTTCCGGCGTGACGGCGGGGAAGGGCAGCCACGCGCGGAAGCGTTTGCCGGGGAAGATGAAATCCTCCTTCGGCGTGATCGATTCGGTCAGGGTGAAGCGGTAAGACATCTTCCCGTGCGCCTTCATGTGGTCCATCGCCCCGTGGCGGAGTTCGTTGAGCGACGGAACATACTTCTCGCCCGGATGGGTCAGCTCGTAGAGATACCCCTCGCAGCAGTCCGTCAGGTTGTCGTAGGCGTCGACCTGGAAGCGGTATCCGGCGGGCAGCGGCTCCGGTCCGATGAGGGTGTCCGCGTGCCCGGAATCGATCAGCGCGTACAGATCCTTTTCTTCAAAACCCGGATAGTCCGCCCGGAACTTTGCCATCATATCCGCCCAGGTCACGGAAAAATCATAGGAAACGCCTGCGGCGAGAATCTTCTCGAGTTCGAGGCGCGCCTTGAGGATCGGTTCGTAGACCGGGTGCGTATCGTCCGCGAGCAGGCGGTCGATTTCCCGGAGTTCTTCGTCGAATCGCCCGGCATACCGCAGGGATTTGAGCGACTCGGGCAAGCCTACGGCGAGAAGAGAGAGCGAATCAAAATCAAACGGTGTGTGTTTCATCGGTTCCTCCGTGCAGAAAAACGGCAGTTTTGCGCGACTGCCGTTTTCCGATTTTTGCGTTTATGCCTGTGCGGCGTCGACGATCTTCGCGAACTTCTCGGGCACGAGGGACGCGCCGCCGATCAGACCGCCGTCCACGTCGACCTTCGAGAGCAGCTCCGCGGCGTTGCCGTCGTTCATGCTGCCGCCGTACTGAATCGTGAGCGCTTCCGCGATGGCGGGCGTATAGAGACTCGCGACCACCCTGCGGATGATGGCGCAGACTTCCTCCGCCTGATCCGGGGTGGCGGTGAGACCGGTGCCGATGGCCCAGACGGGCTCATAGGCGATGACCACGTTCTTCATCTGTTCGGCGGGGATGCCGGCGAGGTCGAGCTTGGTCTGCATGGAGACGATCTCCTCGGTGATGCCGGACTGGCGCTCGCCGAGCACTTCGCCGAGGCAGAGGATGACCTTCAGACCGGCGGAGAGGGCGGAGCGGGTCCGCTTGTTCACGGTCTCGTCCGTCTCGCCGAAATACTGGCGTCTCTCGGAGTGGCCGACGATGACGTATTCCGCGCCGCTTTCGAGAAGCATTTCCGCGGAGATCTCTCCGGTGAACGCGCCTTTTTCCTCGAAGTGGACGTTCTGCGCGCCGATCTTCACGTTCGTTCCGCGCGCGGCTTCCACGGCGACGGCGATGTCGACGAACGGGACGCAGAGAACGACCTCGCATCCGGTCTTGCCGGCGGTGAGCTCTGCGGTCTTCGTGACGGCAGCCTTCGCGGCGGAGGGCGTCATGTTCATCTTCCAGTTGCCGGCGATGATGACTTTACGGGATTCTTTTTTCATGATGGAATACTCCTGTGTTCAATTTGAAGGGGAGGGACCCGCTGGGGAGCCCCTCCCGCCTTGATTTCCGGATGGTTGACTTATTCTTTGTCTTCGAGGCAGGCGATGCCGGGGAGTTCAAGTCCTTCGAGGAATTCGAGGGACGCGCCGCCGCCGGTGGAGATGTGGGTCATCTTGTCGCCGAAGCCGAGCTGCTCAACAGCCGCCGCGGAGTCGCCGCCGCCGATGATGGAGATCGCACCGCTTTCCGCCACAGCCTTCGCCACGGCACGGGTACCGGACGCGAAGTTCTCCCACTCGGAGACGCCCATCGGGCCGTTCCAGACCACGGTGCCCGCGCCGATGATGGACTTGGAGAAGAGCTCCTGCGTCTTTTCACCGATATCGAGGCCCATCCAGCCGTCCGGAATGGAGTCGGAGTAGATGCGCATGAAGGTGGTGTCTTCCTTGTACTCGCGGCCGATCACGTTGTCGACGGGGAGGATGAAGGAGACGCCCTTCGCTCTGGCCTTCGCCATGAGTTCGCGGGCGAGGTCGAGCTTGTCCACTTCGCAGAGGGAGGAACCGGTGGTGTTGCCGAGCGCGCGGAAGAAGGTGTAGGCCATACCGCCGCCGATGATGAGGGTGTCGACCTTTTCGATGAGGTTGTTGATGACGCCGATCTTGTCGGAGACCTTCGCGCCGCCGAGGATGGCGACGAACGGACGGGCCGGATCCTCGAGGGCCTTGCCCATGATGGAGATTTCCTTCTGGATCAGGAAGCCGCAGACGGCCGGGAGATAATCGGCCACGCCCGCGGTGGAGGCATGGGCTCTGTGCGCCGTGCCGAACGCGTCGTTGACGAAGATGCCGCCTTCCCCTGCGAGATCGGCGAGGGCCTTTGCGAACGCGGGATCGTTCTTTTCCTCTTCGGCGTGGAAGCGGACGTTCTCGATGAGCATCACGTCGCCGTCCTTCAGGGCAGCGGCCTTAGCTTTTGCATCTTCGCCGATGACGTCGGCAGCCAGCGGAACATCTGCCCCGAGGCGCTCGGAGAGTCTCTTCGCCACGGGAGCGAGGGAGTATTTCATGTTGAATTCGCCCTTCGGTCTGCCGAGGTGGGAGCAGAGGATGACCTTCGCGCCGTGCTCGCGGAGATAGTTGATCGTCGGGAGAGCGCCGGTGATGCGGTTTTCATCGGTGATGACGCCGTCCTTCAGCGGGACGTTGAAGTCGCAGCGGACGAGTACCCGCTTTCCGGATACGTCGATGTCTTCTACGGATTTCTTGTTGTAAGTCATGGAATACCTCTTCTTGTTTGATTTTTTATAGATTGCCGAAGGATATGATACCATATTTTCCCGATTTAATCAACAGGTTTTGAAAAAAAACGGCGGGAAAAGTGTAAATTCTCTGTGAGAGACTTCCGTCCCGCGCCGCGAAATTCCCCTTTTTCCATTTTCTTCTTGCATGATGGGACGTTTTGTGCTAAAATATACTCGGAATATTATAATTTCAGCCGGGTTGGAAACGATAAAGCAAGGGAAGAAAAGCTGCGGGATCATCGCCCGCGCGGAGGTGGACATGGAAGAAAAAGAACGCGCAAAGAGAATTCTGGTCGTCGAGGACGAGCGCAACATCGCGACGGTCCTCGCTTACAATATCCGGAAGGAAGGATACGAATGCGACGTCGCGTACGACGGAGAAACGGGGCTCGAGATGGCGCTCACGGATTCCTACGATCTGCTGCTGCTCGACATCATGCTCCCGAAAATGACGGGGTTTGAGATCTGCGATCAGGTCCGCATGCGGAGTCAGGTTCCGATCATCTTCGTCACGGCGCGCGAGGAGGAAAAGGACCGCATCCTCGGCCTCGAAACCGGGGCGGACGACTATGTCACGAAGCCCTTCTCCTTCAAGGAGCTCATGGCGCGGGTCCGGGCGAACATCCGCCGCTCTTCCGGGGAGGTCGTGAAGCGCACGGAACCGGAAAAGAGCCTCGAACCCATCCGTGTCGGCGATCTCGTCATCGACCGCGAGCACTACTCCGTCACCCGGGACGGGGAAGTGATCGACCTTTCCAAGAAGGATTATGACCTCATCGCCTTCCTCGCCGAGAACGTCGGGGTGGCCTTCACCCGCGAGGAGCTCCTTGAGAAGATCTGGGGTTACGACGACTATTACGGCGATATCCGCACGGTGGACGTCACCATCACCCGCATCCGCAAAAAGATCGAGCGGGATTCGTCCCATCCCGAGTATCTCATGACGAAGCGAGGCGTCGGATACTTCCTCTGCAACCGGTGATATGCTGAAAAGCTTGTACTTCAAAATCGTCCTGATCCTGCTCATCTTCATCATCGCCGTCATGGCCGCGGTCGGCGCGATCCTCATGAACGGCGTGGCGTCGTTCTACATGGACGACTTCACCGATCAGATGAAGGAATGCTTCGATGCGGACGGCTTCATCATGCGGGACCTTCTCGCGGCGTCGGACGAGCCGAACTACGCCTACGAGATGAAAAACATCCTCTCCAATTACCGGAGCGTTCTGGGGATCGATGAGTACCGCAACTACTACGTCCTGAATCTGGACGGCGAAATGCTCCACGGCTCCGATACCGAGCTCGGCGCGGAGCTTGCCATCACCCCGAACCTCCTCTCCGCCATCAGCGGGACCGAGACCAACATCCGCACGGGCGGTATGGACTACGCCGACTGGGCGGTGCGCATCCCGGTGGAGGACGGCGAGGACTGCATCGTCTACGTCAAGGACAGCCTCGACGAGATGCGGCGTCTCAACTCGATGCTCTTTTCGATCGTTTTGCAGGCGCTCCTCATCGGCATCCTCATCGCGGTGCTCCTCTCGTTCTTCCTCGCCAAGTCCATCTCCTCGCCCCTGCAGAGCCTGACGAACGACACGCAGCGGGTGGCGTCCGGGGAGTTCTCGCACGAGATCGAGGTCAATTCCGAGGACGAGATCGGCGTCCTCGCGGAGAATTTCAACTATATGAAGGAACGTCTGCGCTCGACGCTGGACGAAGTGGACGGCGAGCGGAAAAAGCTCGACACCGTCCTCTCCTGTATGCGCGACGGCGTTCTTGCGTTCCTCGCGGACGGGACCGTCCTGCACTCCAACAACAGCGCGGAGGAGCTCTTCGGCGACGCGCTGAGGAGGAATACCGTCACCCTCGAATCCTGTTTTGAAAAGCTCGATCTGCCCCTTGTGGAGACGAAGAACGGCGTGAAGCTCACCTCCCAGGACGCCGAAGTTACCCGGGACGGTTACATCTTCCGCGACCGGAGCGTGGACGGACGGGTCTACGACGTCAGCTTTGCCAAGCTCCGCCCGATCTCCGACGGCGAAACGGTCCTCGACGGCTATCTCTTCATCATCCACGACGTCACGAGCCGCTACGAGCTCGACGAGAGCCGCCGGGAATTCGTCGCGAACGTCTCCCATGAGCTGCGCACGCCGCTGACATCCATAAAGGGTGCGACGGAGACGGTCCGCATGGATGCGGGGATGGACGAGGAGACGCGGGACTACTTCCTCGACATGGTCCTCTCGGAGAGCGATCGCATGACGCGCATCGTGTCCGACCTGCTGGTTCTCTCCCGCCTCGACAACAAGCGCACCAAGTGGAACGTCGAGACCTTCGATCTGAAGCAGTCCGTGCGCCACCTGTGCGAGGTGATGCGTCCCGACATCGAGGCGCACCGCCACCGCATCACGTTCGGCGCGCCGAAGGAAGTCCCGCCCATCACGGCGGACCGCCAGCGCATCGAACAGGTCATCATCAATATTCTCTCAAACGCCGTCAAATATACCCCCGACGGCGGCCGGATCGACATCGAACTGAAGATCCTGCGGGCAAAGAAGAGCCTCGTTCTGACCATCCGCGACAACGGCATCGGGATCCCGAAGGAGGACCTCGAACACCTCTTCGAGCGTTTCTACCGCGTCGAGAAATCCAGAACGCAAGACGCGGGCGGCACGGGCCTCGGACTGGC
>JAFZPN010000172.1 GCA_017550315.1 Clostridia bacterium | reverse complement strand
GCAGGACCGTCCGAACAAGGTGTCATTGCGAGGAGCAGGTCCAGTGACCTGCGACGTGGCAATCCGTACCGGCTTCGATACGCGCTTCCGTCATCGGGGAGGACCTGCCGCCCGTCATCTGTATGCGGAGATTTCCGCGTTCAGCGCCGCGCGGAGGGTGTTTTCGAGCAGCATCGTGATGGTCATGACGCCGACGCCGCCGGGGACGGGGGTGATGGCCGAAGCGATCTCGGAGACCGCGGGGAAGTCCACGTCGCCGCAGAGCTTGCCCTCGGCATTGCGGTTCATCCCGACGTCGATGACGACCGCGCCGGGCTTCACCATATCCGCCGTGACGAAGCCCGCCTTGCCGACCGCCGAGACGAGGATGTCCGCGCGGCGCGTGACCTCAGCGAGATTCTTCGTTTTGGAGTGGCAGATCGTCACGGTGCCGTTGGCCTGGAGAAGCAGCATGGCCATCGGCTTGCCGACGATGTTCGAGCGGCCGATCACGACGCATTCGCGGCCCGCGACCGGGATGTCTTCGATCTCGAGCATCTTCATCACGCCCGCCGGGGTGCAGGGCAGGAACCGGTGGTCGCCGATCATGATGTGCCCGACGTTCTCCGGATGAAAGGCGTCGACGTCCTTCTCGGGCGGGATCGCCGCGATGACGGCCTGCTCGTCGATCTGCGGGGGCAGGGGCAGCTGGACGAGGATGCCGTGGATCTGTCGGTCGGCTTTCAGCTCTTCGATCTTTTCGAGCAGCGTCTCCTGTTCCGTGTCCGCGGGCATGGTGATCACGACGGAATAAAATCCCGCCTCCTCGCACGCCTTTTTCTTGTTGCGGACGTACACCTGCGACGCCGGATTCTCGCCGACGAGGATCACCGCGAGGCCGGGGACGATCCCGGTGCGTTCCGTCAGCGCCGCCGCGCGGGCTTTGATATCCTCACGCACCGCCGCGGAGATTTTTTTGCCGTCAAGAATTCTCGCCGCCATCTGTTGGTTCTCCTTCTTCTTTCTCTTCTTTCTTTTCTGTTTCTTCGGCTTCTTTTTCTTCGGTTTCGTCCGGTTTGTTCTCTTCTGCCGCGGCCGCTTCCGCGTAGACGGGCACATAGCCGTCGTCGTCGTCTTTCTCTTTCGACTGCTCTTTGTGCTTCTTATACAGGATCGTGAAAATCAGGATCCCGAGAACGAGAGAGAGGAACCCGACGCCCTGGGAGACGCGGAGATTGCCGAGCATGAGGCTGTCCGTGCGCAGGCTTTCGATGAGCATCCGCCCGAAGCCGTACCACACGAGGTAGAAGCAGAAGATCTGCCCGTCGAATTTCTTTTTCGGGTAGAGGAGCGCGAGGACGAGGACCAGCCCGACGAGGTTCCAGAGGGATTCATAGAGGAAGGTCGGGTGGACGTACTGCTCGGAGATCAGCGCGGCCTCGCCGCTCATCGAGGTCGCGTATTCGAGGATGCCCATGCGCCACGGGAGGGTCGTCTCCGTGCCGTAGGCCTCGATGTTGAGAAAATTCCCCCAGCGGCCGATGATCTGACCGATCAGGACGCAGGGCGCGAGGATGTCGTAGATCTTGAGAAACGGGATCTTGCGTTTTTTCGCGAAGAAATACCCGCAGAGAAGCCCCGCGAGCACCCCGCCGTAGATCGCGAGCCCGCCCTCCCACACGGCGATGACGTTGTACAGCGTCCGCGCGAGATTGTGCAAAAACGAGCCGCCCGTCACGAGATAATGGTACTTGTTCCACGTGAAGATCACGTAGTACGCGCGCGCGCCGATGACGCCGGCGAGGATGACATAGAAGGCGAAATCCGTGATGTCGTCGAGGGAGATGCCTTCGCGCTTAGATAGCCGCACGGCGCAGAGGACCGCGAGGATCATGCCGAAGGTGATGAGGATCCCGTACCACGCCACGGTGAAGGGACCGGCGCGGAAGGCGATCCGCTCAACGTGGAACGGTTCGATGCCGAGCCCGGGAAACGAGAGATAGTTCATGGGTGCTCCTTTCGGATATACAAAAACCATTTCATTTATTATACCACAATCCGCGGCGCATTGCAAGAGCGCGGGACGGCAGATTTTTCCCCCGTAAAGCCCAATTCCGGCATGAAATGCTGTCCGGCGGACGCACATAATCCGGAAGACGACCGCGCATATTAGATGACAGCGCGTGAAGAAACGGAGTGAAGATTTTTATGAAAAGATGGTATAGATGGTTTTCTCTGGCGGCGGTCCTGCTTCTGCTCGCCGTGCCGGTCCGGGCTATCATTCCTGAAACGGTCGGCGTCGGCGGGATGCCGTTCGGGGTGCGGTTCACGGCGGAGGGCGTCGTGATTGTCGGCTTCTCGGAGGTCGTGACGGAGGGCGGGGTGGTGAATCCGGCCAAGGACGCGGGCCTCTCGCCGGGGGACGTGATCGTCGCGGTGAACGGGGAAGAGATCGAAACGGCGGAGGAGATGACGAAGCGGATCGAAGAGGCGGACGGACCCCTCGTGCTCTCGTACCTGCGGGACGGCGAGCGGGGAGAGGTCCTGCTATGTCCGGCAGAATCGGCGAAGGACGGACGGCGGAGAGCGGGACTCTGGGTCCGGGACACGATGGCCGGGATCGGAACGGTGACGTACTACCTGCCAGAAACCGGGGAATTCGCGGGCCTCGGCCACGGGATCTGCGATCCGGAGAGCGGAAAGCTGGTGACCATGGAGGAGAGCACGGTGACCGACGTGCTCATCACGGGGGTGGAACGCGGCGCGCCGGGGGTGCCGGGAGAGCTCAAGGGCGCGTTCACGGGATCGGCGACTGGGACGCTGACGTCGAACACGGCGTGCGGGGTCTTCGGGATCTTTGAGAAGCTGCCCGAGAGCGACACAATCGCGGTCGGCAGCCGGGAGGACGTGCATCCGGGACGGGCCTCGATCCTCTGCACGGTGGACGGGGAAGGGGTCCGGGAATACGCCGTCTGCATCACACAGATCGACCGCGCGAGCCGGGACAACCGGAGCTTTTCGGTGGTGGTGACGGATAAGGATCTGCTCGACAAGACCGGCGGGATCGTGCAGGGGATGAGCGGATCCCCGGTGATCCAGGACGGGCGGCTCGTCGGCGCGGTCACGCATGTCCTCGTAGGCGACCCGGCGGAAGGATACGGGATCTTTATTGAGAATATGTTTGATGCATCGTGCAGCGGAAGATGAGAGAAGAGTGAATAGAGAAGAGTGAATAGTTATGGTAGGAAACCTACGGTTTCCATTAAACGGTTGTGAAGCTGTGCTTTATATGCAGCTGCATGGCCGTTTCTAACTTTGAAATCCGCCCCGCGGATTTCTTCCTCAACTATTCACTTTTCACTATTCTCTTTTCTCTATGCAACATCCTCTGTCGAAATTTTGAAAAAACTCTTGCAAATTCTCCCCCTTCGTGCTATGATGTGTGTGAGCGGAAATCCGCTCCGATACCCGAACTATACAGGCTTCGCAGGAGTCGCGAATCCTGATTCACCGAAAGGGGACAACATCATGAAAAAGTGGAAGGTCGCAGTCATCGGCTGCGGAAGCATCGCGGGCTATGCCCATTTCCCGTCCTACGCGAAAATGAAGGACCACGCCGAGGTCGTCGCCTGCGCGGACATCGTGCCGGAAAAGGCGAAGGCCGCCGCGGAGAAGTGGGGCATCCCGCACTGGTACGCCTCCGTGGAGGAACTCCTCGCGAATGAACCCGAGGTCGACTACGTGGACGTCTGCACCTGGACGGCCGCGCACGCACCCGTGACCATCGCCGCAGCCAAGGCCGGCAAGCACGTCCTCTGCGAGAAGCCGCTCGCCGCAAACCTCGAACAGGGCCTCGCCATGGCGGAAGCGATCCGCGAGGCAGGCGTCACCTTCATGCTCGCCGTCTGCACCCGCTACGGCAGCGAACAGCAGAAGTTCATCGAACTGCGCGACGCCGGCACTTTCGGGGATATCTATCTCGCGAAGACCGCGTACGTCCGTCGCCGCGGCGTTCCGGGCGGCTGGTTCACGAACAAGGCCATCGCGGGCGGCGGTCCCGTGCTCGACATCGGCGTCCATGCCATCGACCGCACCTGGTACCTGATGGGCAAGCCGAACCCGATATCCGTCTCCGCCGAAGTCTCCTACCGCATCGGCAAGAACAATTCCGAAGCCTCCTTCACTTGGGGCGAGGGTCTGGCGGACCGTCCGGGTCCCGAGATCTTCGACGTCGAGGATTCCGCGGCGGTCTTCTTCCGCTTCGAGGGCGGCAAGGCCATGATCGCGGAGGCGTCCTGGACGATCAACGGGCGCGAGGAATTCTACTCGAAGCTCTACGGCACGAAGGCGGGCGTGTCCTTCGATCCGC
This sequence comes from Clostridia bacterium, assembly GCA_017550315.1. Classification (GTDB taxonomy): domain Bacteria; phylum Bacillota; class Clostridia; order Oscillospirales; family CAG-272; genus UMGS1696. The sequence continues at coordinate 17,866 of JAFZPN010000172.1, read as the reverse complement.
TGACGATCTACGGCACGGACGAGAACGGCAAGCTCACGGACGAGAAGGTCGAGGTCCCCGGCAACGATTTCTACGAAGACGAGATCCGGCACTTCATCGCCTGCCTCGACGAGGGGAAGGAACCGATCTCCCCGATGTCCGACGCGCTCGTCATCCAGAAGATGCTCGACGGCATCTACCGGTCCGCGGAAGCGCATGCGGAAGTGAAGATTTAAGAAGTTGCAAGGGAAGAGGAGCCTGAAAGGGCTCCTTTTTCCGCACACCCTCCACCGCTACGCGGTCCCCCTCCCTCTGAAGAGGGAGGACAGAATTTTTTGCTCACCCTCCGGGTGAGGCGGGAAAAGACGCCGAAATGCAATTCTTCCTTGCGGAATGAACCGCTCGGGATCGTCGCCGCATGAGAAGAGGCAAAAAAATTCTGCATTCTGCATTCTTCATTCTGAATTCTCTTGACTTTTCCTGCAAAATGGGTTATACTATCCTTACAGTACCTGACAGAAAGACGTTTCTGACTGAAAGGTGACGCACATAGGATCGAAGAAGCCGCAGTGCTTTTTCCGCGCTGTCGTACGCCATCGGGTACGGCAGCTTTTTTGTGTCCGGGAGACCGGAGAAAGGAAGTCTATGGAGACGAGAGTCGCCGTCATGAGCATCATCGTGGAGGACAAGGAGGCCGCGGAGCGCATCAACACGCTCCTGCACGAGGCCGGAGAATACATCATCGGGCGCATGGGGATCCCGTACCGTCGGCGCGGCATCAGCATCATCTCGATCGCCCTCGACGCGCCGCAGGACAAGATCGCCGCCCTCTCCGGCAAGATCGGCAAGCTCCCCGGCGTGAGCGTCAAGACCGCCTATTCCGCCGTCACGGGATCGGAGGAGGGCGCATGAGAGCACAGCGCAGAACGGTTCTCTGGCGCATTCTGCTCCCGCTGTTTCCGCTCGTCTGCGCGCTCGCCGCTCTGTGCATCGGGCGCATGGGCGTGACCCCCGCGGATCTTTGGAAATCCCTCGCCGGGCATCTGACGGGCGGGGAACTGCCCGCGGGTCTCGTCGAGTTGACGCTCTGGCGGGTACGGCTGCCGCGGATTTTGCTCGCCATGCTGACCGGCGCGGGGCTCTCCGCTTCCGGATGCGCGTTCCAGAGCCTGTTTGCCAATCCCCTCGCGACTCCCGACACCCTCGGCGTGGCGTCCGGGGCATCCTTCGGGGCTGCGCTCGGGATCCTGATCGGCCTGCCGCTCGTCGGCGTGGAGGGCATGGCGATGCTCTGCGGCACGGCGGCGGTCCTGCTCACCGCGCTTGCCGGACGCGGACGGGGCGGTCTCTCCGGCGTGGTCCTCGCGGGCATCATGATGGGCTCGCTCTTCAACGCCCTCGTCTCGCTGGTCAAATTCACGGCTGACACGGAGACTGAGCTCCCGGCGATCACGTACTGGCTCATGGGATCTCTTTCCGCGGCGAACTGGCCGGAGCTTGCCCTCGGCGCGCCTCCGATCCTTGTTGGCCTCGCGGTCCTGCTCCTGCTGCGCTGGCGGCTGAATCTCTTGCCCCTGACGGACGACGAGGCGAAGGCGGCGGGGGTGAACATCCGGGCCCTCCGGATCGTGACGATCCTCGCGGCGACCCTCTGCACGGCCTCCTGCGTCTCGATGTGCGGGCAGGTCGGCTGGGTGGGGCTCCTCATTCCGCATATTTGCCGGATGCGCTTCGGATCGAATCATCTGCGTCTGCTCCCGGCGTCGGTCTTCCTCGGCGCGGGCTTTCTCGTGATCGTCGACACCGTCGCGCGGTCCGTGTCCCCGTCGGAGATCCCGATCTCGATCCTCACGGCGATGGTCGGCGCGCCGTTCTTCATCTTTCTTATGCGCAGATCGGAGGGATGGCAGCTATGACGCTCACGGCGGAAAACGTATCGTTTGCCTACAAACACGGCGATCCCGTGCTCCGGGATCTGAATTTCACCGTGGAGAGCGGCGAGGTGACGGCGATCCTCGGCCCGAACGGATCGGGGAAGACGACCCTTGTGAAGTGCCTGATGGGCTTCCTGCGCTGGACTTCCGGGCGGAGCCTGCTCGACGGGCAGGATGTACGGGGGATCCCCGAGCGCGAATTCCTCTCGCGCGTCTCCTACGTCCCGCAGGCGAAGGGGCAGATGCTCTCGCTGACCGCGGAGGACATGATCCTGCTCGGCGTGACCGGGCGGATCGGGATATTCTCGACCCCTTCGGAGGAAGACCGGGAAGATGTGCGTAAACTGGCCGGAAGCCTCGGGATCGCGGAGCTGCTCGGGAAGCGTTGCACGGAGATGAGCGGCGGCGAGGTCCAGATGGTCCTGATCGCCCGCGCGCTCGCCTCGAAGCCGCAGCTTCTGGTCCTCGACGAGCCGGAATCGAATCTCGACTTCCGCAATCAGCTCATCGTGCTCGAGACCCTCACGCGCCTGGCCGAAGAGGGGATGGCGGTGATCTTCAACACGCATTATCCCGCGCACGCCCTCACCCGCGCGAAAAACGCCCTCCTGCTCGACAAGAGCGGCCGCGGCATCGCGGGACCGGTCGGGAAGGTCGTGACGGAGGAGAACATCCGGAAGACGTTCGGCGTGGAGGCCGCAATCCGGGAATTTGAGGGCGGCGTCCGCGGGATCCTGCCGCTCAGACTGACGGGGGAATGAATAAAATGATGAAAATAGCCGTATACGGAAAAGGCGGGATCGGAAAATCGACGACCGTCTCGAATCTTTCGGCGGCGCTGGCCATGCGGGGCGTGAAAGTCATGCAGATCGGGTGCGATCCGAAGGCGGACTCCACGGCGCTTCTCAGGGGTCCGGAGCCGATGAAAACCGTGCTCGATCTCGTGCGCGAGCGGAAGAACGACTTTGCGCTCGAAGACATGGTCAGGACCGGGTTCGGCGGCGTGATTTGCTGCGAGGCGGGCGGACCGTCTCCGGGCACGGGATGCGCCGGGCGGGGGATCATCGCCGCGCTCGAAAAGCTGGCGGAGAGAGGCGCGTTCGACACGTACCGGCCGGACGTCGTGTTCTATGACGTGCTCGGCGACGTGGTATGCGGCGGCTTCACCATGCCCATGCGGCCGGGATACGCCGAAAAGGTCTTTGTCGTGACGTCCGGGGAGAACATGTCGATCCACGCGGCGGCGAACATCGCGATGGCGGTCGAGGGCTTCCGGGGACGCGGATACGCCGAATTCGCCGGGCTGATCCTCAATCGCCGCGGCGTGAAGAACGAGGACGAAAAGGTTGCGGAACTGGCCGCGGATATCCATTCCTCCGTGATCGGATCCCTGTCGCGCAGCCAGACCGTCCTCGAGGCGGAGGAACTCGGCAGGACCGTGATCGAGGCGTTCCCCGAGAGCGCGATGGCACAGGAATACCGCCTCCTCGCCGAGGCCGTGATGCGCGCGGCGGGAGGGAAAATATGATCCGGCGGCTGGGATCGGTCCCCGTGAAGGACGTGCGGATCGCTGACGCCGCCTATCCGTCGCCGTTCCGGGGAGGACTTGAATTCTCCGCGCCTGCCCGCGGGACGTGGAACATCGTCCACACCGGGATGCTCGTCCCGGAGGCGCACGAGATCTTCGTCTGCGCCCAGGGATGCCTGCGCGGCGTCGTGCTGACCGCGGCGGAGATGGGCGCGTCGGAGCGGTTCTCGACCGTCGCGGTGCGCCAGAACAACGTCACGGACGGCGATCTCGAAGACTCCCTGATCGAAGGCGTCTCGGACATCCTCGAAAAACTGCCGAAGAAGCCCCCGGCGGTCCTCGTCTATACGAGCTGCATCCACCATTTCATGGGCGCGGACCTCTCCCACATCTACAAGACCCTCCGCGCGCGCTTTCCCGAGATCGATTTCACGGACTGCTACATGAATCCGATCATGCGCAAGTCCGGTCTGACGCCCGATCAGCTCATGCGCCGCCAGCTTTACAGCCTCCTGCACGGCGCGCCGAAGAGGGACAAAACCGTGCTCATCGCCGGGAACGACTTCCAGACCGACGACGACGGTGATTTCGTCTCCCATCTGCGGCAGTACGGCTGGGAGATTTATGAGATCCAGCGGACGAAGACCTACGCCGAATATCAGACGCTCGCCGGGGCAACCCTCTGCCTGACGAATCAGCCGGCCGCGTTCCCGGGCGGGGAACTCTTGAAAAGCCGCTTCGGGATGCCGCACCTGCACCTGCCGCTCTCGTATGATTACGAAGAAATCGAAACCCATTACCGCACGTTCTGCGACGCCGCCGGGATCCCGTATCCGGATTTCGCCGCGCTGACCGAACGCTGCGAAGACGCGCTCGACGCGGCGAAACAGGCGATCGGCGACGCGCCCGTCGAGATCGATTACACCGTGACCTCGCGCCCCCTCTCCCTCGCGCGGATGTTGTTGTCTCACGGATTCCGCGTCACGCGGGTCTACCTCGACGGGATCAGCGGGGAAGAGCAGGCCGATTTCGACGCCCTGCAAGAGTCCGCACCAGATTTACTTCTTTCGCCGACCGTCGATCCCGTGATGCGGGTCCGGCCGCGCGAGACCGGGGAGATGACCCTCGCCGTCGGGCAGAAGGCCGCGTATTTCACCGGGTCCGACCGCTTCGTCAATCTCGTCGAGAACGGCGGGTTGTACGGCTTCGCCGCCGTGTACGGGATGGCGGATCTTATGCGCGACGCATGGCAGACGCCGAAGGACGCGCGGTCTCTCATCCAGATCAAGGGAATGGGGTGTTCGTCATGTCTGTGAAGCAAACCGCGCGCATCCTCTCGACCTATGCGGGCGACACCTCGGGCGTCTGCTCGGCGCTCTTTGAGCTCGGCGGGATGACCGTCATGCACGACGCCTCCGGGTGCAACTCGACCTACAACACGCACGACGAGCCGCGCTGGTACGACCGCGATTCGCTCGTCTTCATCTCCGCGCTCACCGAGACCGAGGCGATCCTCGGAGACGACCGAAAGCTCATCGACGACACGGTCCGCGCGGTTCGCGATCTTTGTCCGGCCTTCGTCGCGCTCGCGGGCACCCCGATCCCGATGATGACGGGCGTGGATTTCGACGCGGTGGCCCGGGAGATCGAGGAGGAATGCGGCATCCCGGCCTTCGGGTTCGACACCGACGGGATGCATGCCTACACCTCCGGCGCGTCGAAAGCCTTTGCCGCCCTCGCCCGCCGCCTGGTCAGAGAGCAGGGAAGACAGCCCGGCGCGCTCTCCGTCAATCTCCTCGGCCTCACCCCGCTCGATTTTTCGGTCAACGGCACGGAGAACACCATGCGCCGCGTGCTCGAAGAGAGCGGGATCGCGACGGTCTCCGCGTGGGCGATGGGATCGACGCTCGAAGAGATCATGGACGCGGCGAAGGCGCACGTCAACCTCGTCGTGTCCTCGTCCGGGCTCGGAGCGGCGAAGGTCCTGCGGGAGCGCTTCGGCATCCCGTCGGTGATCGGCACGCCCTGCGGCAGACGGTTCAATGAAGTGCTCGTCGACGCGATCCGGCAGTCCGCCGAGAATGGGGAAGACCGCGTCCTGCCCGTCTGCGATCCGGCGGCCAAGCGCGTCGTGATCGGAGAGGGCGTCACCGCCGCCTCGCTTGCCGCAGCCTTGATCGCCGAGACCGGGATCCCCGCGCGGGCGATCTGCGCGACCGACGGTTTTGCGGAACTCCGAACGATGCAGGTCCCGCAGGCGACGGACGAGGACGATCTGATCCCGCTGCTCGAAGGGGCCGAGGTCGTGATCGCCGATCCGCTCTACCGCCCGATCGTGCCGGAATCCGCGCGCTTTGTCCCCCTCCCGCACGAAGGCTTCTCCGGCCGGATCTGGAGGAGGGACATCCCCGACCTCGCGGAAGATCTGACGGGGTTTATGAAAGAGAACGATCTCATCTAAGCGATTGCAGACCATTTGTCCCCCTTCCGGCACGGCTTCACCGTACCACCTCCCCCAAGGGGGAGGCAAGCAACGTGCAGCTGTCGCCGCATTCTTCATTCTTCATTCTTTATTCTTAATTCTTAATTCGTAATTCGTTTCAAGAAAGGATTTTGCTTATGAAACACCTCCGCCGTCTCCTCTCCCTCTTCCTCGCTCTCGCGATGCTCCTCTCCCTGGCGGCTTGCTCCGCGGGCGGGAAGGAGAAAACCCCCGGCACCGTGACCGACCACTTCGGCAACACCGTGAAACTGCCGGATGAGATCAACCGCATCGTCGTCTGCGACATCTATCCGCTTCCGTCCGTCCTCGCGGTGTTCTTCGACTCCGCCGAGAAGATCGTCGGCATGGCGGGCCCGTCGATGACCGCCGCGCAGAACAGTCTGCTCTCCGAGCTCTATCCCGAGATCCTCGACGCCAAGACCGATTTCATCGACGGCACGACGCTCAATATCGAAGAGCTCATGAAGCTCGAACCGGACCTCGTCTTCTACGGCGGCACCCCGTCGATGGGCGAGCAGCTGGCAAACGCAGGCATCCCGGCGGTCGGCGTCTCCGCGGGCAAATGGGACTACGACGCCATCGAGACTTTGAACAACTGGATCCTGCTGCTCTCCGAGATCTTCCCGGGCAACGACCGTTACGAGACCGTGAAGAGTTATTCCGAAGAGATTTACGACCGCGTGCAGGCGCGCGTGAAGGACCTGCCGGACGAAGAGCGCGAGCGGGTGTTCTTCCTCTTCCAGTACAACGACACGACGATCACCACCTCGGGCAAGCACTTCTTCGGCCAGTGGTGGGCGGATGCCGTCGGCGCGAAGAACGTCGGGGAGGAGATGGAGACCGACAACTCCACCGCCGTCTCGATGGAGCAGATCTACGCGTGGAACCCGGCCCGCATCCTCATCACGAACTTCAACCCCGCCAAACCCGCCGATCTTTTGAACAACACCATCGGGAACTACGACTGGAGCGAGGTCGAGGCCGTGAAGGAGGGGAAGGTCAACAAAATGCCCCTCGGCATGTACCGCAGCTACACCTGCGGCGTCGACACGCCCGTGACGCTCGTCTGGATGGCGAAGACGGTGTATCCGGACCTCTTCGAGGACTTCGACATCACCGCCGAGACCCAGGCATATTACAAGGCGGTCTTCGGCATCGATCTCACCGCCGAGCAGGCAAACCGCATCTTCGACCCGTCCTCCGCGGGCTCCGCTTTCAACTGATATGGGGGCGGGCATGAATCAGACCCCGTCGGGGGAACGGCTTCACATCGGCTTTTTCGGCATGCGCAACGCCGGGAAGTCGAGCGTCATGAACGCCGTGACGGGGCAGAATCTCGCGGTGGTGTCCGAGATCAAGGGGACGACCACCGATCCCGTGAAAAAAGCCATGGAGCTCTTGCCGATCGGGCCGGTCGTGCTGATCGACACCCCGGGCCTCGACGATGAGGGCACCCTCGGCGCGCTCCGGGTGGAAAAAGCACGCGGCGCGCTCTCCGAAACGGACGTCGCCGTGCTCGTGGTCGACGCATCAATCGGGCTCGCCATAGAGGACCGGGCGCTGCTCACGCTTCTCGGAGAGAGAAAGATCCCGCATCTGATCGCGATGAACAAGGCCGACCTGCTCGGTGTGGTTCCGGCGGACACGGACGAGGTGCTCTACGTCAGCGCGAAGGACGGCCGCGGCATCCGGGAGCTCAAGGAAGCGCTCGGGCGGATCGGCAAAAAGAGCGGGGAAGAGCGCCACGTGATCGCGGACCTCCTGACGCCCGGAGACACCGTGGTGCTCGTCATCCCGATCGACGCGGCGGCGCCGAAGGGCAGACTGATCCTCCCGCAGCAGCAGACGATCCGGGACATCCTCGAAGCGGGCTGTTCTGCCCTCTGCTGCCGGGACACGGAACTCGCCTCGACCCTCGCTTCGCTGAACAATCCGCCGCGTATGGTCGTCACCGATTCGCAGGCGTTCGGGCGGGTCGCACAGATCGTGCCCGAAGACGTGACGCTGACGTCGTTCTCGATCCTCTTCGCGCGGTACAAGGGCGATCTCATGGAACTGGTCAAAGGCGCGGCGGCGCTCTCGCATCTCGAAGACGGCGACCCGGTCTTGATCTCCGAGGGCTGCACGCATCACCGGCAGTGCGGCGACATCGGGACGGAGAAGATCCCCGCGTGGGTGCGTGCTTTTACCGGGAAGAATCCCGATTTCCGCTTCACGGCGGGCGGGGAATTCCCCGAGAAACCCGATGCCAAGCTCGTGATCCACTGCGGCGGATGCATGTTGAATGAGCGGGAGATGCAGTCCCGGATCGAGCGGTCGCGCGCCGCCGGGGTCCCGATCGTCAACTACGGCGTCGCCATCGCCCACATGCACGGCATTCTGCGCAGAAGTCTGGAACCCTTCCCGGATGCGCTCGAAATACTGTCTTAAACTCGCCGGAGGCGAACTTCACGCGCAGCATTTCACGCGCTCCGCGCTTTTCACTTCGCAAAGCGAAAACTCACCCGTTTTCTGCGATTGGAACCGAGTGAGAAACCGGGTCAAGAATTAACAAACGGTGTCATTGCGAGGAAGGACCTTCAGGTCCTGACGTGGCAATCCGTACTCTTCTATAAGCGGTTTGGATGTTGAAAAATCATCCGCCGGGACGAGGGGAACGGATTGCCACGTCGCGATCCTTAGGGATCGCTCCTCGCAATGACACATTTATATTCGTACTAATAAAATCAAATAATCAGCAGACGCATGAAGGAGAACGAGTGAAATTGCTTCGCAGTGAAGTTCCCGACGCGATGCGCCGAGAATGAATTTGCCGCCTGCGCGGCAGTTTCTGTTTTCGGAAATTGAGCGCAATTTTTCGTGCATCCTCTTGCAATTCATCGCCAAACCAGGTATAATGAAAGTGAAAACCATCCCAGGAGGTATAATCCATGGAACACACCATGATATATGATATCGCCGTCCTCGGTGGCGGCTTCACGGGCTGTGCGGCGGCCATCGCAGCGGCCAGACAGGGAAAGCGGGTCCTTCTCCTCGAAGCGTCCGGATTCCTCGGCGGCGCGGCGTCCAACTGCCTGATCTTCCCCTTCATGCCCTACGCGACGACCGTCACGGACGAGAACGGCGAGCAGCACCGGCACTACCTCTCCCGCGGTTTCCTTGCGGAGATCGTGCGCGAAATGCAAGTGAGCGGCGACATCCGCGGCGACAGCCAGTTCAACGACGAAGCGCTGAAACTCCTGCTCGACCGCCTGACCGTAGAGGCGGGGGTCGAGGTCCTCTTCCACGCGACGCTCTGCGGGGTCGAAAAATCTGGGAACCGGATCGAAAGCCTCTCCGTCGCGACGAAGGCCGGGGTCCTCACGTTCCGGGCGAAGATCTTCATCGACTGCACGGGAGACGCCGATCTCTGCGTGATGGCGGGGATCCCCACGCGGCTCGGACGTGAGCCCGATCACCTCTGCCAGCCGATGACCCTGTGCTTCCGCGTCGCGAACGTGGACAAGCAGAAATTCTTCGAGAACCGGCCCCTCTGGCGTCAGCTTCACAAGGAGTGGAAGGACGCCGGGCGCTTCTCCAATCCGCGCGAGGACATCCTCGTCTTCGACTATCCGATTGACGGGATGCTCCACTTCAATACCACCCGCGTCGTACGGCTCAATCCGGTCGATCCCTTCGACGTCACCAAGGCGGAGATGGAGGCGCGGCGGCAGGTGCAGGAGCTGCTCGACTTCTTCCGCGTGAACAACATGCCCGGCATGGAAAACGCGCGTCTGGTCTACACCGCGCCGTCGATCGGCGTGCGCGAGAGCCGGATGCTCGTCGGCGAATACGTCCTGACAGGGGATGATCTCGTCGCCTGCACGAAATTCCCCGACGCCATCGCCGCCGGCAACTACGACATAGACATCCACAACCCCGAGGGAAGCGGCACGAGCCACTATTATTTCCCCGCGGGCACCTGGTACACGATCCCCTACCGTTCGCTCATCCCCCGGGGAGCCGACTGTGAAAACCTCCTCGTCGGCGGCCGCTGCATCTCCTGCGACCACGAAGCCCAAGCCTCGATCCGCATCATCCCGATCTGCACGACGACCGGAGAAGCCGCGGGCATCGGCGCGTCCGTCTCGCTCGACGAAAACTGCGCCGTACAGGACGCCGATATCTCGAAGATCCAGGCGATCCTCACCGAGACCGGCGGCTACACGGGGCTTTAAGAATCCGGAGGAAAGAACAAGACCGAAACCCCCATGACCAAGAACAACCGACGCATTACTTTTCCGGAGCTGTGCTTCCTCGCTGTCATCGCCGTGGCGGCGGCGTGGGGACTGCAGCATTACTATAAACCCGCAGAAACCGCCGCGAAGGACACGCCCGCGCTGTCAGCGGAAACGGCCTCGACACAGCAGATCTACACCGAGATCGCGTGGGACGAGGACACGGTCCGCGACGCGCTCTGCCGGGGGATCGAAGCGGGGGAGGAGAAGATCGCCTTCCCGTACGACTGCTCCGTCGTGCTCTTCGATCTCTTCCACGAGGTCCTCGCCGATCATCCGGAATACTTCTGGCTGACCGGGAGCGGCTCGTATGCCCGCAGGACCTCCCAGGACGGCGTCACCGTGGTCTTCACGATGGATGCGCTCATCACGCCGGAGGAGATCGTCTCCCGCCGCGCGGCCCTCGAGGAGCGCGTGAACGACATCCTCGCGCGCGCCGAAGAATATGCCACGGTGTATGAGCGGCTTCTTTTCCTGCACGATCTGCTCGTCGACGACACGGACTATGACGCGGATACCGCCGCCGTGATGTTTGAGGGCGATCCCACCGACACCGTCTCCCGCGCGACCGGGGCCTACGGATGCCTCGTCGACCGGCTGGCCGTCTGCTCGGGCTACGCCGCGGCCTATCAGCTCCTGTGCGCGAGGCTCGGCGTACCGTGCGCCCGCGTGCAGGGAACGGAGTCGAGGACCGGCGCGCCTCACGAGTGGAACATCGTCGAACTCGAAGGAGAATGGACCCACATCGACGTCACGTGGGACGATCCTATCTTCACGGGAGAACCCGAGGAGGGATACCGTTCCTACGACTATTTCTGCGTGACGACGGACGAGATCGCGCGGACCCATATCTTCGATCACGACGCGATCCCGCCGTGCGAGAGCGACATCTACGGCTATTACAAGGTCAACGGCCTCACGCTCGAGACCTACGATCCGGACGCCGCGGCCTCTCTCATCTCCCGGCAGGTCGGCGGCTGCATCCGGCTGAAATTCCCGGACGCGGACGCGCTCGACGCCGCCGAAGAGGATCTCATCGAGAAACGCAGGATCTTCGATATCCCCGCGGTGCGCGATACCGGCGTGCGCTCGCTCCGCTACTCGACCTCCGAGATGGGCACGCTCTCGATCTGGCTCCTGCCATAATCCGCCAGACAAAAAACCGCATAAAAGAACGCCTCCTCCGGCAATACTGCATGAGACAGTATCGGAAGGGGCGTTTTTCTTACGCTCGGGGAGGCGCAGATGTACGGCGGAAAAGTGGAAATTTGCGGGGTGAACACGTCGAGGCTGCCGACGCTCACGTCGAAGGAGAAGCGGGAGCTCTTGCTCCGGGTGCGGGACGGCGACGCGGAGGCAAGGGAGCGGCTGATCGCCGGGAATCTGCGGTTGGTGCTCTCGATGGTCGGGCGGTTTTCGAACCGGCGGGAGAACATGGACGATCTCTTTCAGGTGGGCTGCATCGGGCTCATCAAGGCGGTCGACAATTTCAACACCGACCTCGACGTGGAGTTCTCGACCTACGCGGTCCCGATGATCTCCGGCGAGATCCGGCGCTACCTCCGGGACAACAACACAATCCGGGTGAGCCGTTCGGTGCGGGATCTGGCGTACCGCGCGCTCGCGGCGAAGGAAAAGCTCTCCGTCGACGGGGAGCCGACCATCGAAGAGATCGCGCGCGAGATCGGGGAGAAGCCGGGCGACGTCAGCCGCGCGCTCGAGGCGATCACGGAGCCGGTGTCCCTCTATGAGGCGGTGTACAGCGACGGCGGGGATTCGATCTGCGTGATGGATCAGATCCGGGACGAGGACGCGGACGACGATCTCTGGCTCGAGGACATCGCCCTGAAGGAGGCCATCGCGAAGCTCTCGGAGAAGGAACGGCGGATCATCGCGGCGCGCTTCTGGGGCGGGAAGACGCAGATGGAGATCGCCGGGGAGATCGGGATCTCGCAGGCGCAGGTCTCGAGGCTTGAAAAGGGGGCGTATGAGAAGATCAGGAAGAACATGTAAGATAAGAGAACAGAGAAGAGTGAATAGAGAACAGGTGCGGGAGGAAACCTGCGGTTTCCAAATAAATAACGGCCGTGCATCTGTATAGGATATACAGGCTTCACGACCGTTCTTTTCATGGAAATCCGCCCCGCGGATTTCTACCTCAACTTTTCACTTTTCTCTCTTCACTTTTCACTCAGGTTTCACTGTAATACGGGTCTATCATGATTTCTTTGATCTTCGGATACGCGCCGTAGATGCCCATGAGCATGAGGAACGCGGGCAGGATGACGAACGGGACGATGACGCCGAGCGGGAAATAGATGAGCAGCAGGGCGTATTCCAGCGCGAGCGCGAGCAGCGTGCCGATGAGGACCATGATATTGCGCTTGAGCCCGAGGACCGAGAAGTACAGGGCGTTCTTGAACATCTTCGGGATCGTGATGTCAAAGGTCACGAGCATGAGGTAGATATAAGGCCGCATGAAGAAGTAGAGCAGGAGCAGCGCGCAGGAGAGGAAGAAGAGGATCGACATCATCATGCTCGCGGAGTAGTTGAGCCGGAAGAACGTGATGTCATAGGCGAGGAGCGCGAGGATGCCCACATCGAGGATGCCGACGGCGAGCGCCTGCTTCCAGTTGCGGCGGATCGCCTCGAAGAAGTCGGCGAGCATCATGACGGGCTTGCCGCGGAACATGTTGCGCAGATTGCGCGTCAGACCGGTGCGCACGAGCCCGTAGGTGAAGAGGAGCAGGAAGGACAGGGCGAGGAAGATCTTGTCCGCGGTCGTGTGCACCGTGATCTCCGCCTGCCGCCCGTAGAGCGTCCAGAGCGCGGAGACGGCGGGCGAATTGTGGAAGAGCATCGCTCCGCGGAGGGGCGCGTAGACCGCGTAATACGGCGAGGTCGTGTGGATCGAGAAATACCCGCTCATCGCGAGGAAGAAGAAAAAGATGGGGAAGTTGCCGATCACGTAAATGATGTTCACCGTGAGAAGCTCGTTGAGCTTGCGTCCGCAGAGCTTGAAGAAGTTCGCGAGGGTCGGGTTCTCGGCGATCGGGATCTCGTCCCGGTCCACGCCCGCGCCGTCGGCATACGCGCGGTTGAAGAGGTTGAAGCGCGGACGGTTCTGTTTCTTTTCCTCCTGTTCCCTCGCTTCGATCTCGTCGAGGGAGAGGCGTTCACGGTCAGGCTGGCGATTGTCCGGCATGGCGTAGTCCTTTCGGATGATTCTATGATAACATCAGGGCGGCGTCGCAGAGGAAGTTCGCCCCTGCGAGGATGAGCATGATTCGGATATATCCGCGCGGTCCGGCTCCGGCGATCAGGTCCGGATGCGCGGCGTCGGCTTCCGCGGCGATCCGCAGATACACGAGCGCGGAGAGGGACGCGAAGACGAGAGTCCGCACGAGGGGCACCCCGGAGAGACGTCCGTCAGCAAGAAATGCCGAGAGGCATCCGAGCGAGGCGCCGCGCCACACGCATCCCGCGATGAGGACCGGGCGGCAGAAGCGCGTGAAGGCCGAGAGCGCGGTCACGAGGATCAGAATCGTCGCGGGCATCTCCGCCGTGAGCATTCGTCGGGGCATGTCTCCCGGTTCGATCGGCGCACGGACGACCGTACAGACGGCGTCGGAGGAGCGGAAGACGAGGAAGGCGAAGAGAAAGGCGGCGGAGAAGGTCAGGGCGGGGCGGGCGAGGCTGCGGATCGGATCGGCGCGCATGACGAACCTCCGGGTTCGGAATGGATCGTCCGATCCTATGCGGCGTCGGCGGGCCTCATGCCTCACGCAAAAAGTTTACCACATTCCTGTGACCAATCCAAGAGGCGAAATGTAAAATCTGTCTGAACGGCCGGGAGGGCTTGCAATCCGGCGGGGAAAGGAGTATAATGGCAGAAAGAACGACGGGGAAGGAGGCCGGGGAGATGAATCACGACGAGATCACGCGGATCTTCCGCGATCCGCCTGTACTGGACACGGCGCGGCTGACCTTGCGCAAGCTCCTGCGGCAGGACAGCCGGGACATGTACGACTACGCCTCGCGGCCGGAGGTATCGGAATATCTTCTCTGGCAGCCGCACGAATCGGAGGCGTACACGAGGCGGTACTTAAACTATCTCCAGTCGCGCTACCGGGCCGGGGATTTCTACGACTGGGCGGTCGTCTTGCGGGAGAGCGGCCGGATGATCGGGACCTGCGGATTCACGCGGTTCAACTACGAGGCCAATTCCGCGGAGATCGGGTATGTCCTGCATCCGGACGTCTGGGGCAAAGGCATCGCGCCGGAAGCGGCACGCGCGGTGATGCGCTTCGGCTTTTACGAACTGCGCCTGCACCGGATCGAGGCGCGCTACATCCTCGGCAACGACCGCAGCCGCCGTGTCATGGACAAGCTCGGCATGCAGTTCGAGGGCATCGCCCGGGAATCGATGTACGTGAAAGGGAAGTATGTGTCGGTTGCGACGTGTGCGATACTGAGCGAAGAGTATTTTGAGCGATAGGGAAGTGCGAATGAAGAATTAAGAATTAAGAATGAAGAATGCAGAATAATGAATGATGAACTGCGGAATCCTGTGAAAACGATGAACGGCCGAGCGGCTGTATGTTGCGTACAGCTTCCCGACCGTTTGATTTTGGAATCTTACGGATTCCTTCTGCCATTCTTAATTCTTCATTCTTAATTCTTCATCCACTTACTGTCTTCTCAAACGTTAAACCTGAACAATACCACGTCTCCGTCCGCGATGACGTAATCCTTGCCCTCGCTGCGGACGAGGCCTTTTTCCTTCGCCGCGTTCATGGAGCCGCACGCGATGAGGTCGTCGTAGGACACGATCTCCGCGCGGATGAAGCCGCGCTCGAAGTCCGAATGGATCTTGCCGGCGGCCTGCGGGGCTTTCGTCCCCTTGACGATGGTCCACGCGCGGACTTCCTTCGGACCCGCCGTCAGGTAGCTGATGTAGCCGAGCAGGGTATAGCTCGCCTTGATGAGACGGTCAAGGCCGCTTTCCTCGATCCCGAGGTCCGAGAGGAACATCGCCTTCTCCTCGGGTTCGAGCTCCGCGATCTCCGCCTCGATCTCCGCGCAGACCGGGATCACCTCCGCCCCCTCCGCGTCCGCCGCGGCTTTGAGGGACTTGTACATGGCGTTGTCATCCGATACGCCCGCCGCCTCGTCCTCGCTCACGTTCGCGACGTAGAGGATCGGCTTGAGGGTCAAGAGATTGAGTTCGTCCGCCAGGGCCCGCTCGTCCTCTGTCATCTCGACGGCACGCGCGGTCTTGCCTTCGTTCAGGGCCGCGAGGAGCTTTTCGTACAGGGTGAGATTCTCCGCGAGGGATTTGTCGCCCTTGAGCATCTTCTGGGTCTTGTCGATCCGCTTTTCGAGCACTTCGATGTCCGCGTAGATGAGCTCCATGTTGATCGTCTCGAGGTCGCGGATCGGGTCGACGGAGCCGTCCACGTGCACGATGTCCCCGTTCTCGAAGCAGCGGAGCACATGCACCACCGCGTCGACGTCCCGGATGTGCGAGAGGAACTTGTTGCCGAGCCCCTCGCCCTTCGACGCGCCGCGCACCAGACCCGCGATGTCGACGAATTCCACCGTCGCCGGGGTATAGAGCTGCGGATGGTACATCTCGGCGAGGACGTCGAGGCGCTTGTCCGGGACCTGCACCACGCCGACGTTGGGGTCGATCGTGCAGAAGGGGTAGTTCGCGGAGGGCGCGCCCGCTCCGGTCAGGGCGTTGAACAGCGTGCTTTTGCCGACGTTCGGCAGTCCGATGATTCCGAGTTTCATGTATAGTTCTCCGTTTCGGTTTTGATCTCTGTTTATTATACCTTGTTTCGCGGCCGGATGCAAGAGGGCGGGGAAATTTCGCTCTTATTTGCCGCTTTTTTTCGCTTTACACAAAAAATCAGAACGATTTAATCATTCCGTCACCCCATGTTCACCTGCTCATCACCGAGATCCGGTATAATCTTCACGAAAAGGAAACACGGACGATACGGGATCGGGGAAGAAAAACCGGAAACTATTTTATCCTTTCAGAAAAAATCATTGACAATTCCCGGAAAGTGTGGTATGATGAAAGAGCTATTATAAAGGAGGGTTCTATGGTATCTGAAGCAAAATACAGGCACGAGTTCAAGTACTTCATCAATGCCTGGGACCGCGAACTTCTTTCAAGACGCCTCGGCACCGTCATGAAGAGAGACCCGCATACCACCGCGGACGGCACCTACGTCATCCGCTCGCTCTACTTCGACAATTTTTCCGACACGGCGTATTTTGAAAAGGTGAACGGAGGCAATCCGAGAGCCAAGTTCCGCATCCGGCTCTACAACGGCGACGACAGCTTCATTTCCCTCGAAAAAAAGGTGAAGCAGGACGACCTGACCCAGAAGCTCCAGGCGCGCATCACGCGTGAGGAGACGGAAAAGATCATCGCGGGCGACATCGACTGGATGATCGACGACGGTCGCGGCGTGGTCGCGGAGCTCTATGCGCAGATGAAGGGCCGGCAGCTCAGGCCGAAGACGCTCGTGGAATACACGCGGACGCCGTTCATTTATGAGCCCGCGGACGTGCGCGTCACGCTCGACTGCGACATCCGCACGGGCATCTACTCAAACAATCTGTTCGATCCCACTCCCTGTGTCCCGACGGACAGCTTCGATGTGCTGGAGGTCAAGTACAACGAGTTCCTCCCGGACATCATCCGTTATCTCATCAATCCCATCACCCGCTCCCGCCAGTCCTCGTCGAAGTACGAGATCTGCCGCCAGTTCGGCTGATGAGAAACCCCGGCACATTCTGAAATCAAAATCATTTTCTGAAAGGAACGTATCCCATGTCATTCAACGATATCTTCAAAAACAGTTTTCTTGACAGAACCACCGAGTTCTCCATTGTGGACACAATGCTCTCCATCGTCCTCGCGTTCGCCATCGGCATGTTCATCTACTTCATCTACAAGAAGACCTATCAGGGCGTCATGTTCAACCGCCAGTTCGGCATCTCCCTCGTCGCCCTGACCATGATCGCGACCTTCATTATCCTCGCCGTCACCTCCAACGTCGTTCTGTCGCTCGGTATGGTCGGCGCGCTCTCCATCGTCCGTTTCCGCACGGCGATCAAGGATCCCCTGGACCTCGTCTTCCTGTTCTGGTCCGTCGGTGCCGGTATCGTTCTCGGCGCCTGCATGTATCCTCTCGCTGTGATCGGCTCCCTCATCGTCGGTCTGATCCTCTTCGTCTTCGTGCGTGCGAAGGTCTCCGATTCCGACTACATCCTCGTCGTCGAGTGCAAGGACGAGGCCGCTGAGAAGAGAGCGGAAGAACTCGTCAAAGCGGATGTCAAGAAGTACTCCGTGAAGTCCAAGACCGTTGCCCGCGGCTACATCGAGGTTTCCTACGAAGTGCGCCTGAACGGCAGCGACACCGAATTTGTCAATAAAGTATCCTCGGCGGACGGCATCGACAAGGCTGTTCTCGTCTCCTACAACGGCGATTACATGGCGTAAGCGGCCCGGACCGGATGCTGCGGAATCTGCGATATTGAATATTACATAAGAATGAGAGGTATTTTCAATGGGAACCAAACTGCTTGTGATTGACGACGATCCCAACATCTGCGATCTGCTGCG
>JAFZPN010000171.1 GCA_017550315.1 Clostridia bacterium | reverse complement strand
CGGTGATCCGGACCTGCCCGCACGGCCGCCCCGTCGCGTTTGAGATCAAAAAAACCGCCATCGACCGGCAGTTTGGACGGCTGGGATGAGGGGAATGCAGAATGCAGAATGAAGAATGCAGAATACGTTCGAGATTCTTTATCCGATCTGTCTCCCATTTAGAATCTTTCCGGTTATGTTGATACACAGACAAAACGCTGTTCATTCTTAATTCTTCATTCTTAATTCTTAATTCGTTTCTAAGGAGCCATCATGTATATTCTCGATAAAACCGATCCGAAAAGCGCGGCGCGGCGCGGACGGCTAATCACCCCGCACGGCGTCATCGAGACCCCCGTCTTCATGAACGTCGCCACCAGCGCCGCGATCAAGGGGGGCGTCTCCGCTTTCGATCTGCGCGAGGTCAAGTGCCAGGTCATGCTCTCGAACACGTACCATCTGCACATCCGGCCCGGCGACACGCTCATCCACGGACAGGGCGGCCTCCAGCGCTTTACCGGCTGGGACGGCCCGATCCTCACCGACAGCGGCGGATTCCAGGTCTTCTCCCTCGCGGGGCTGCGCAAGATCAAGGAGGAGGGCGTGACCTTCGCCTCGCACATCGACGGGCGGCGCATTTTCATGGGCCCCGAGGAGAGCATGCGCATCCAGTCCCACCTCGGCTCGACGATCGCGATGGCCTTCGACGAGTGCATCGAGAATCCCGCGGAATACAACTACGTCAAGCGATCCTGCGAGCGCACGGCGCGGTGGCTGGCCCGCTGCAAGGCCGAGCTCGAACGCCTGAACGATCTCCCGGGGACCGTCAATCCCGGGCAGATGCTCTTCGGCATCAACCAGGGGAGCACGTATGCCGATCTGCGCGTGCGACACATGGAGACGATCCGCGAGCTCGACCTCCCCGGCTACGCGATCGGGGGTCTGGCGGTCGGCGAGGAGACGGAGGAGATGTACCGGATCATCGAGACGGTCGAGCCCTACATGCCGAAGGACAAGCCGCGGTATCTGATGGGCGTCGGCACGCCGCTGAACATCATCGAGGGCGTGCACCGGGGGATCGACTTCTTCGACTGCGTCATGCCCTCCCGCAACGCGCGCCACGGCAATCTCTTCACGTGGGGCGGAAAGATGAACCTCCTCAACGAGAAATACGCCGAGGACAGCCGCCCGATCGACGAGGCGTGCGGATGCCCGGCCTGCCGTCATCACTCGCGGTCGTACATTCGGCATCTCATCAAGGCGAAGGAGATGCTCGGAATGCGCCTCGCCGTCCTGCACAACCTGTATTTTTACAACGATCTGACCGAAAAGATCCGCCAGGCCCTCGACGAGGACCGGTATGAGGAGTTTTACGGACATTACCGGCGCATCCTCGGCGAGCGGAATCCGGACTGACACCGGCGGGCTTTCGGGAAAGGCGGGGACAGGATGAAATACTATCGCGGCATCTCGACCGATCCGTACCTCAACCTCGCGTCGGAACAGTTTCTTCTGGATACGGAGGACGGGGAGGTCTTCATGCTCTGGCGGAACAGCCGGTCGGTGATCCTCGGGCGCAATCAGAATGCCTATGCGGAGGTCAATCTGCCCTTCGTCGAGGAAAACGCCATCCCGGTCGTGCGGCGTCTGACGGGGGGAGGCGCGGTGTTCCATGACCTCGGGAACCTGAATTTCACCTTCATCGTCCCGCGGGAGCGCTGTCCGGAGATGGATTTCGGCCGTTTTGTGCGCCCGGTGGCACAGGCCCTCAGGGAAATGGGCGTGCCGGCAGAGCTCTCCGGGCGCAATGACCTCGTCGCGGACGGGCGGAAGATCTCCGGCAACGCGCAGTGCGTCTGGCGGGACCGCGTCATGCACCACGGGACGCTTCTCGTCGACGCCGATCTCTCGTTCATGGACGGCGCGCTGCGGGCGGATGCGGACAAACTGAAGAGCAAAGGGATCAAAAGCGTCCGTTCCCGGGTGGGCAATCTCGCAGAGTACGTGCCGGGGCTCGACGCGGAAGGCCTCATGCGGCGCCTGGAGGAATATTTTCTCGGCGAAGGCGCGGAGACGGCGGTCTTCACGGCGGAACAGCGGGCGGGGATCGAAAAACTGGCGGAGGAAAAATACCGGACGTGGGAATGGAACTTTGGCGCGTCGGGGAGCTTCGGGCAGACGGTGAGGAGGCGGTTCCCCTACGGATCGGTGCAGCTGTCTTTTTCGTCGGAGGGCGGCGTCCTGACCGATGTGTGTCTCAGCGGCGACTTTTTCGGCACCCGGCCGGCGGGGGAGCTGGAATCCGCCCTGCGCGGCTGCCGCCTGATCCGGGGCGAGCTGGCAGAGCGGCTCGCGCGCGCGGAGGTCGGAGAGGTCATCTACGGCGCGTCCCCGGACGAGATCGCGGGGATGTTTGAAGGGTTATAAAACAACGAACAAACGAGGTATGCTATGATCCTCTTCCTCAACGGGCCGTCCTCCTCGGGCAAGACGACTTTGTCCCGGAATCTGCAAAGGATATGGCCGCGGCCGCTGTACTATCTCTCCTACGATTCGGTCGAGGAGGAGATGGCGCCGTTCCGGTGGGCCGGGCATGCGTTCCCCGATCCCGCGCATCCGGGGGACCCCCTCGACGAAGTGCGCGATTTTCTCACGGTGATGACCCTCGCGGCAGCGGCGATCGATCGGTCGGGGAGGGACGCGGTGATCGACAACTGCCTCTTCGACACGGAGGACATGCTGGCCGAAACACGGCGGCTGACAGCGGGGTGCGACGTGTTCTGGGTGCGGATCGATATCTCCCGGGAGGAGCTCGAGAGGCGGGAGGCCGCGCGGGGAGACCGGGAGATCGGGAAGGCGGCGTGGCAGCGGGAGCACCTCACCCCGAAGGAGGACGCGGCGTACGATCTGCTCCTTGACGGCGAGGCACCGTCCGGGGAAAACGCCCGGCGCATCCTCGCGGCGGCGGAGGACAGGGAACGAATACGGACGGAGGAGAGCGGCGCATGACGGAGGAGAAGATCGAAGAAGTCCGGGAGACGTCGGACGAGGCGGTCCTGGATCACCCGGTGTCGAGACACCGAGGGCACCGTCGGCGGATGGCGAAACGCTTTGCGGAGGCGGGCTTTGACGGCTGGCGCGAGCACGAGATCCTCGAGCGGCTCCTCTATGAGGTCCTGCCCAGGCGGAACACGAACGAGGTGGCGCACGCCCTGATCCGGCGCTTCGGGTCGCTGCGCGGCGTGCTCACGGCGGAACCGGAGGAACTCGCAGAGGTCCGCGGGATCGGGCCGGTCTCGGCGAAGTGGCTGACGGCGCTCCTGCCGCGGTTCACCGAAAATCTGCTCGGAACGATGCGGCAATCCCCCGTGACGGACGGGGAGATGCTCGTCCTCGCCGATTGGTTCCTCGGCTATCTCGCGCATCCCGCGGCGTATGTCTTTCTCGCATCGGACGGGCGGCTGCTCGGCGCGGTCCCCGTTGAAAATGCGGAGGAAGAGCCGGAGCCGGAAGGGCGGGTGATCCTGCTGATCCGGGAGGCGGACGCGTCGCATGATTTGATCCGCGCGCTCGCCGGGCATCTCCGCCCCCGACCGGATAAGGTGTTCGCGCTGACGAAGAAGAGGGAGCTGCGGGAGATTGAAATATGATGCGATGCAAAGCCCTTTTCCTCCCATGCGTACAGACAAAAAGCATAACAAAAGCGCGGCCCTCGGGGAAGGGGGTCACGCTTGTTCTGTTTCTGAATCCTTTACTCGTTCCGCAGGGCTTCGACGGGATCCTTCTTCGCCGCGAGGTGCGACGGGATCAGGCCCGCCGTCATCGTGAGCAGCATCGAGATCACCACGAGCGCCGCGCCGCCCGCCGCCGGAAGACGCGCCAGCCCGCCGATGTCCGTCAGGTGCTCGATGATGAGGTTCGCCGGGATGCAGAGAAGCAGCGTCACGAGGATCCCGAGCGCGCCGGCCGCAAACCCGACAATGAGCGTCTCCGCGTTGAAGACCCGGGAGATGTCCCGCTTCGAGGCGCCGACCGCGCGCAGGATGCCGATTTCCTTCGTCCGCTCGAGGACCGAAATATACGTGATGATCCCGATCATGATCGACGAGACGACCAGCGAGATCGATACGAACGCGATCAGGACGTAGGAGATCACGTCGATGATCGTGGAGATCGACGACATCATGAGGGCGACGTAATCCGTGTAGTTGATGATGTCCTCGTCGCGCCCGTCTGCCGAGGCGTCGGCGTTGTATTCCCGGATCAGGCGGGCGATCTCGTCCTTGCCCGCGAAGGTCTCGCTGTAAATGCGGATCGAGTCCGGATGCGCGCGGTCGACTGCGCCGATCTCTTTGAGCGTGTCCTCATAGGTCGAATCCGAGACCACCGGGGGCATATAGTCACGGAAGAGGCGCACCACGTCCGCGTCGGTCATGACGCCGAGGTTTTCGTCGAGCGTCGCGGCGAGCTCCTCGTTCGTCATCGCACCGAGGGATTCTTCGAGCCGGGCGGTGTAATTCTTTTTCACCTGCTCCGTCACGACCTGCATGGCGGCGGCGGAGACCTCCTCGTCGCTCATCGACGCGAGATACGCCCCGACCGTGTCCGCGTCCATGCCGCTCTCCTCGGTCATCGCCTGCGCGAGGGTGGCCCGGATGCCTTCCGGCGGCATCTGTGCGAGCTGATCCGCCGCCATCGCCGCCGCGTCCTCCTCGGAGAGCGAGGTCGTCGAGAGCGTGTAGGCAGCCGCCTTTTCCGGCTGGGTCATCGCCGAGAGCGCGTCCCGGATCGCCGCAGCCTTTTCCTCTTCGGTCAGCGTGTCGTTGTTGTATTCGTCCGTCGGATAGGGGAGGGCGGAGAAGGGGTCGGTGTCCGGATCCGCGGTCAGCGCCCGATAGAGCTCCGACGCCTCCGTTTTGTCCATGATGTGCCGAGAGAGAGAGGGGAGATACCCTACTGCGCCGTTCAGGGACGTGGCGACGGCCTCCGGATCGGGGCGGATGATCCCGGCGATCGTGAGCCGTTCGCTCTGCCCCAGCGCGAGCTTCATGAAGGATTCGTTCCCGCTCATGTCCTGCCAGATGCCGTCCTCGTCCTTCTGATAGAGGTCACAGGGGAGCATCAGGGCAAATTCCCGCCCGATCAGGTCTTCGGGGGACCAGGCGTCCGCGGGGAGCTCGATCTCCTCGCCTTTGAAGACCGCCTGCATGATCTCGTCGAATTCACTCTTCGGCTTGATCCCGAGGGCGTAGAGGAAGAGGTCGTTGATGCGGTTCTGCTCGTCGACCACGAGGACGACTTCGTTCCATTCCTCCGGCCACTTTCCCGCGATGAGGTCATACTGCTCGGCCATGAGAGCGGGATTGTCGATCATCTCCTCCCACACGTCGACCGAATAGAAGCCCATGCCGCCGCTGCCGGAGGCTCTGCGCATCCCGGCAAAGAGCGAGGAGGGGTTGATCTGCCGCGGGAGGCCGTCCTCGTCCGTCTCCGAGACGGAGTAGAGGTTCAGGGGGATGTCGTACCCGTAGGAGATCGCGGAGGCGTATCCGTCGAAGTCGCCGCCGCGCTCGTCGATGAACTGCATGAACCGCCCGAGGTTGTTCTCCTGCACGTCGATCGTGGAGACGGTCTCCATGAGCTCGAGCGTGACGGGATTGGAGCGGATCAGGCCGTCGTCCTCCCAGTCTTCCGCGGAAGCGCCGTCCCGCGCGGACATCATGGCGGTCAGGACGGAGGAGAGATCGACCGTCTGGGCGTTGATTTGGACCGGATAGGCGGAGAGGGTGTCCTCCTGCACCTTCGCGATGTAGCGGTTGATGCCGTTCGAGAGCGAGAGGATCAGGGCGATCCCGATGATCCCGATCGATCCGCCGAACGCCGTGAGGAGGGTGCGGGCCTTTTTGGTCAGGAGGTTGTTGAGGGAGAGGCTGAGCGCGGTGAAGAAGGACATGGAGGTGCGCTTCTTCTTACCGCGGACGTGCTCGTCGTCGGTACGGGCATCCTCTTCGTCCGCTGCCTCGCCCTGCCGGTAGACCTCGGCGGCCTCCTCTTCGGGGGCGTAGGGATCGGTGTCGGAGAGGACCGCGCCGTCGAGGAGGCGGATGATCCGGGTGGAATACCGCTCGGCGAGATCGGGGTTGTGCGTGACCATGATGACGAGCTTGCGCTCCGCCACCTTGCGCAAAATCTCCATGATCTGCAGGGAGGTCTCGGAGTCGAGCGCGCCGGTGGGTTCGTCGGCGAGGAGGATGTCGGGGTCGTTGACCAGGGCCCGGGCGATGGCGACGCGCTGCATCTGGCCGCCGGACATCTGCGAGGGCTTCTTTTTCATCTGATCGCCGAGGCCCACGGCTTCGAGGGCTTCCCGCGCCCGCTGCCGCCGCTCCGCTTTGGAGACGCCGGAGAGGGTGAGGGCGAGCTCGACGTTTGCGAGGACGTTCTGATGGGGGATGAGGTTATAGGACTGGAAGACGAAGCCGATGGAGTGGTTGCGGTAGGCATCCCAGTCGCGGTCGCCGAACCTGGCCGTCGGGACGTGGCGCACATAGAGCTCGCCGGAGGTATAGCGATCGAGGCCGCCGATGATGTTGAGCAGGGTCGTCTTGCCGCATCCGGAGGGGCCGAGGACGGAGACGAACTCGCTCGGGCGGAAGGCGATGGATACCTCACGCAGGGCGGTGACGTCGCCGGAGGGATAGATTTTGGTGATCGAATCGAGGTGAAGCATGAATCAGGCGCCGCACTTTCATTGTGAACAATATATGGTAGTATAGCGCAGAAGGTGGAAAGAAATCCACGGGATCATGTGAATTTTCTTTGATTGCAGCGTTTTCCCGCTTTTGCATTTTCCCGCTGCACGCCGTCATTCTGCATTCTGCATTCATCATTCATCATTCTTCATTCACTCCCCGATCATGGCGCACAGCCCTTCGACGTCTTCCGCCGCGCGGGCGCGCATTTCTTCGGCCGAGGCGGCGAGAGACGAGCGGATCTCCTCCTCCCGCCCGAGGACGTCCCTCACCCCCGCGGTGATCGCTTCGGTGAGGGCGCCGGGTTTTGCGAGGATGTCCGAGAGCTCTACGGACGTCGGCTGGCCGAGCGCGCGCATCATGGACGCCACCTTCGGGTCGTAGGACAGCGCGATGACCGGCGTCGCCGCCGAGGACGCGAAGATCACCGCGTGCAGGCGCATCGCCACGGCAAACCGCGCGCCGCCGAGCAGGCCGATCAGATCCGCTGCGGAGGTCGGGAGATACGTCGCGCTTTCCACGCCGGACTGCCGCAGCCGCTCGGCCGTTTCCGCCGAGATCAGACTGTCCTGGCTCTTCTGCATCGGGAGAATCAGGGGCCTCAGGCCCGTCTCCGCGGCGATTTTCGCGAGCGCGTCCGCGGTTTCGCCGAGGAGGAGGCGGTCGTTCTCCGTGAGCTGCGTGCTCTTGGCCGTCTTTGCGCGCTTCCCGAGCGGGCGGAGCGACACGGCGAAGTATTTGCCTTCCTCGAGCCCGAGATCCCGGAGCAGCGCGGCGAGGCGGTCCGGGGCGCAGAAGGTGAGCAGGAACGCGGGATCGGCCGTGAGCGCGATCTTCTCCTCCGGGACGCCGAGGGAGACGAGTTCGGTCTTCGAGTCGGGATCCCGGACGGAGACGCGGTCGGCGCGGGAGACCACTTGTCCGGCGAGGGCGCGGTTCTTCGGATCGCGGATCGGGCCGATGCCGTTCGCGTAGACGGCGGCGCGGGTGCCGCGCTTTTCCGCCCAGGCGACGAGACCCGCGTAGTATTTCAGGCTCCGGCGGCTCGTCGCGTCCTGCAAAAGGCTCCCACCGCCCGAGAGAAGGACCTTCGCGCGCCGGATCTCGCGGAAGACGGCGGGCAGGCAGAACCGCGAGACGCAGGAGAGGCCCGTGCGGCGCGCATCCCGGCGTCCGTTTTTCGTCAGGGCTGCGATCTTTGTCCCCGGCCGGGCTGCGGCGAGGGAGGAGCTGATGACGTCGAGGAGGCTTTCGTCGCCGAGATTGCCGAAGCCGTAGTACCCGCTCACGAGGACGTCGGCGGGCGTGCGGCGCAGATGGAACGGGACGGGCGAGGCGAGGGTCTTCTCGTACATCCGGCGGTAGTCATCCGCCATCCGCTCCGCGCCGTAATGCCGGATCACGTAGGCGCGGTTGTAGTCCCCCATCGCCCGGAGCGCGTCCGGAGAGGCCCGGAGGAGGTCGGCGATCCCGTCATAGAGCGCGTCCGATGAGGCGAGCGGGAATCCGCGGCAGCAGAAATTCGTCGCGACGGCGTCCGGGATCTTTGTCTCGTCGAAGACGCCGAGCGCGCCCTGACCGCCCGCGAGGATGACGGGCTTGGCCGCCGCCATGGCTTCGAGCGCGGACCGGGAGACCCCGACGAAGACGTCTGCCGCGGCGCAGTATTCCCCGGTGTTCGAGACGGGACCCGTGACCGTGACGAGCGCGCGGCCCGCCCTGCGGTTGATTTCTTCGGCCTGCGCTTCAATCTTTTCCTGTTCCGATCCGCCGCCGACGATCAGGATGTCGACGTCCGGGAAATCCTCGGCAAGGCGCGGGGCGATGTCGAGCAGGCGGAAGGCGGGATCGGCGCGGTCGGGATCGAGGCGGCTCATGGTGACGACGCGGCGGCGGGCGGGATCCAGCCCATGCGCGGCGAGGACGGGCGCGGGGGAGACGGCGGGGGAGAATTTCTCCGTGTCGATGCCGTTGATCGTGGTGTGGATGCGGTCGCGCGGGATGCCGTACTCCGAGACGAGGTAGTCCGCGATGTCGTCGGAGACCGCCATGACGCGCTCGCCCCAGCGGGAGATGCGCCGCCAGAGGGGATTGACGTCGAAATTGAGGTGCGCGGTAGTGACGAAGCGGAATTTGCGGCCCTCCCCGACGTCGAGGGTGTCCCACAGGAGCCCGCAGATGAAGGCGGGGATGCGGGCATGCGCGTGGACGAGGTCGAAATGTCCCTCGCGGATGAGACGCCCGAGGCCGGAATAAGAGCGCAGCACCGCGCCGGGGCGTTTGGTGTGGAGCGGGAGCGTGACGCACTTCACGCCGCAGGCCGACGCCTCTTCCGCGTAGACGCCGCCGAAGGACGCGAGGGTCACGTCGTCCCCGGAGGCGCGGAGGCAGCGGCAGAGCTCGAGGATGTGCGTCTCCGCCCCGCCGATGTTCATGGACATGGTTACGATCAGTATTTTCATCGTTTGGTAATCCTGACATTATTTGGAATTACGAATTAAGAATTACGAATTACGAATTGTGACCGGGGATCGTCCGTTCACCGGTTGATCTCGGTGAAAGCGTAGACCGTCCCGCGCGCCGCAAAATCCAGCAGCTGGTCGAGGGGGATCGATGTATTGAGCAGCGGGAGCAGATCCGCGCCGTACGGTCCCGCCGGGTCTGCGAGGATCTCGGGCGGCTGATCGGACGACACGCCCAGAAGAAGGAACTTCGTGTCGGGCATGGAGGAGAGGAAGGAGAGGTCGTCCACGGAGGAGTCGGACACCTGCAGCGATACGACGGAAGCTCCGGCAAGGGCAGCCGCTTCCTCCGAGGATATCCCCGCCATCAGGCGCAGGATGGTGAGCGGCTTCCGGACGAGGGGGGAGAGATCCCATTTTTCGTCGTCCGGGGAACGGAAGAGGGCCAGCACGCCCGGCGGGGAATCGTCCCGAAGAGGGGAAAGATCCGTAGGATGAAGCACCGAGAGTTCCGTGAGCGAAGGGCAATCCGCAAAAGCGGAAAGATCCCCGCCGTAAAAGACCAGCGTATGCAGCGAATCCGGGATCCGGGCTGCCTTCACCTCCCCGTACAGCACCAGCTGCGTCAGGCCTTCCGCTGCGGACGCGTCGAGGAGATCGAGCGAGAACGGCTTTTCCGCGGACGCCGCATCCGGTTCGACGGCAGCGGAGACGGTCCCGGACGGCAGGATCAGCGTTTTCAGGGTGCCGGGAGCAGTGACGTGCAGTCCGCCGGAGGCTGACGTCCCGCCGAGTGCGGACAGATCCGCCGTCTGTGTCCCCGCAGGGATTTCCACCCGGCATGTGCCGTCCGTATCCGAGACGGCCCCCTCATCCGGCGTCCAAATCTGCGGTGCGGGGGTGTCGGCCGCAGGCGGGAGGTTCCCCGCGCAGGCGCACAGGCAGAGGAGGAGAGATGTCAGGATCGAGAGGCGTGAAATGTGTCGGATCATCGGTATCTCCGTTTGCATTCATTTTTTGCGTCCCCGCCCGTTCTGCGGATTCTTCGCCCGGCCGGGAGCCTTTCCTCTGCCGGACGGCTGAGCGGGGCGGTTCTTCGGGTTCCGCGGGCGGTTGTTCTGGGAGCGCTCATCGCGGGGCTGATCCTTCCGCTGACGCGGATTCCCGGCCTTCTCTTTCGGCAGCGCGGCTTTCTTCTGCTTGCCCTGCCGTCCGGGATCGTGGATGCCGGGGGAGCCGGAGAGGAGCTCTTCGAGATCGCGGCGTCCGGCTTCGGTGCAGTAGTCCATCGCCTCGCGGATCTTTTTGCGGTTCTCGGGCCGCTTCCATTGCAGGAGCGCGCGCTGGAGCTGCTTTTCGTGATAGTCCGTCGCCGTGTAGACCTCCTTGCCGGTGAACGGGTCGAGGCCGGTGTAGTACATCACGGTCGACGCGGTCCCGGGGGTGGGATAGAAGTCCTGCACCTGCTCCGGGTCGAGGCCGATCCGCTTCATGTACACGGCGAGATGCGCGGCGTCGTCCATGGTGCAGCCGGGGTGGGAGGACATGAGATAGGGCACGAGGTACTGCTCCTTCCCGCAGGCGGCGGAGAGGGCGAAGAATTTCTCGCGGAAGCGATCGTAGACCTCGACGGGGGGCTTGCCCATCATGCGCAGGGCATTCGGCGCGCAGTGTTCCGGGGCGACCTTGAGCTGCCCGCTCACGTGGTCGCGCACGAGCTTTTTGAAGAAATCGTCCTTCGGATCGGCGAGGAGGTAGTCGAAGCGGATGCCCGAGCGGATGAAGACCTTCTTCACGCCGGGGATCGCCTCGAGGCGCTCGAGCAGCTCGACGTATTCGCTGTGATCCGCGCGCAGATTGGGACAGGGCTTCGGGAAGAGGCAGCGCCGATTCGGGCAGACGCCGTGTTCCAGCTGCTTTTCGCAGGCGGGATTCCGAAAATTCGCCGTGGGACCGCCGACGTCGTGGATGTAGCCCTTGAAATCGGGCAGGGAGGCGAGCAGACGCCCCTCCTCGACGCAGGATTCGATCGAGCGGGACCGGACGGCGCGCCCCTGATGAAAGGCGATGGCGCAGAAATTGCATCCGCCGAAACAGCCGCGGTTGTGGGTGATGGAGAAGCGGACCTCGGTGATCGCCGGGACGCCGCCCATCGCCTCGTACATCGGGTGATAGGTGCGGGCGTAGGGCAGGGCATAGACCGCGTCGAGCTCCTCGCGCTCAAGCGGGGGCTGGGGCGGGTTGATGACGAGCATCTTGTCGCCGTAGTATTCGACCACGGCCTTGCCGTTTACGGCATCGTTGTTCCAGTACTGGATGCGGAATGCGCGGGCATAGGCCTCCTTGTCGGTTTTGAGCTCCTCGTAGGTATAGCCGTTCGGCTGGCCGTCCTCGTCAAGGCCCTCGGCGCAGGGAAAGGCGAGCTTGTCTCCGGGTTTGGTGAGATACGCGGTCCCGCGCACGTCGTGGATCTTCTTCACGGGGACGCCGCGGTCAAGCAGTTCCGCCAGACGCACGACGGAGCGCTCGCCCATGCCGTACATGAGGATGTCGGCGCGGCTGTCGACCAGAATGGACCGGCGGACATTGTCGCCCCAGTAATCGTAGTGCGCGGCGCGGCGGAGGGAGGCTTCGAGACCACCGATGAGGATCGGGACGTCGCCGTAGGCTTCGCGGATGCGGTTGCAGTAGACGATGGTGGCGCGGTCGGGGCGCAGTCCCGCACGGCAGCCGGGGGAATAGTAGTCCTCGCTGCGGCGCTTCTTCGCAGCGGTGTAGTGCGCGACCATGGAATCGACGTTCCCGGCGGACACGAGGAAGCCGAGGCGGGGCTTGCCGAAGCGCTTGAAGGGCTCGGCGGAGCGCCAGTCGGGCTGGCAGAGCATAGCGACGGTGAAGCCGCGGGATTCGAGGACGCGGGAGATGATGGCGGCGCCGAACGAGGGGTGATCGACGTACGCGTCGCCGTTGACGTAGACGAAATCCGGCCGGCCGGAGAGCTCCTCCGGGGAGGTGGGAAGGAAGTTCGGATTGATCTGCATGGCGTCCTCCTGCGGTGCGGTTCACATTCTGATTTATCATAACACAGAATCGCCGCGGTGTCAAGGCGGAAGTGAGAAATGAGAATTACGAATGATGAATGAAGAATGAAGAATTACAGCGTACGGCGGGGAGGGCTTGACTTGAACCGGAACCCCACTATCGCACTAAACAATGGTCGTGACTATCACACCGCGCTATATTGGTGCGGCCATGTAATCCATGAAAGGAAGAGGTTTAGCCAAACTTGAACAATGCTTCCCATGCAGAAGGGAGGTTGAACCTGAGGGGGTAGGTGTGGAGTCCAGAGGCGAGGGAGGCGCTCCTCCCTCGTCCTTTGGGAGCGGTGATTCACAAGAGGCCGGCTCCGGAGGCCTCTTGTGCGCCAGCCGCGTAGGCGAAAAAAACAAATGACCTGCATTATCCCAAATCCGCAAGGCTCTGCCGCGCAGACAATAGAAGAAATCAAGCTCTCCAGCGTCAGCGCGCAGATAAATGAAAAGGAAAATCCCCCACGGGAAAAGCTCTGCGCAAAAACCGCCCGCGCTCTTGCATTTCCCCCCGCGATGCGGTATAATAGAACAGGACGGATCCCCCGTCCCTCCCAACATAACCTCAACACACACCATCCGCAGGTATTATGTCTTCCTTTATCATCAAAATCATCGCGGCGGCCTCGATGCTGCTCGATCACATGGGGATCATCCTCTTCCCGGGCAAGGAGATCTTCCGCATCCTCGGACGGCTCGCGTGCCCCCTCTACGCCTTCTGCATCGCGGAGGGCTTCCGCTACACCCGCAGCCGCGTCCGGTATTTTCTCCGCATCTTCATCCTCGGCATCCTCTGCCAGATCGTCTATACCGTCGTCGAGCGCGAGTTCTACCTCGGCATCCTCCTCACCTTCTCCCTCTCGATCCTGCTCATGGCCGCGCTGGAATGCGTGAAGACCGCCCTCAGGGGAGAAAAAAGCGCGCTGGCGAAGGGACTCGGCCACCTGCTCGGCTGCGAGATCGGACCGGCGGCGGACCGCACGATCTCCACGGCCGTCTTCTGCGCGGGAGTTCTCGGGGTCTTCCTGCTCACCGGCTTTGTGGAGGTCGACTACGGCTTCTTCGGCGTGATGCTCCCGGTCTGCGCGTCCCTGTTCGAGGAGCGGGAACAGCGGCTCGTCATGTTTTCGGCCTGTCTGCTCGCCCTCGCAATCACGTTGACCGGCGAATTCCCCATCCAATACTGGTCCCTCCTCGCCGTTCCGCTGCTCGCCCTGTACAACGGCAAGCCGGGGAAGTACCGGATGAAGTATTTCTTCTATATTTTTTACCCGCTCCACTTCGTGATCCTGTACGGCATTTCCATGCTGCGGTGATGAGATGAACTATCTGTTTTTCGACCTCGACGGGACCCTTACGGATCCGTTCGAGGGCATAGCCAACTCCATCGAATACGCGCTCGGCCGGATGGGGAAGCCCCTCCCGGAGCGCGCTTTCCTGCGCCGCTTCATCGGGCCGCCGCTCATCCCCTCGTTCCGGGATTTCCTCGGGATGACGGAGGCGGAGGCGGAAGCCGCGCTCGGATACTACCGGGAATATTTCAGCACCCGCGGCCTCTTTGAGAACGAGCCCTATCCCGGGATCGCGGAGGCCCTCGGCGCCTTGAAGAGGGCGGGATATGTCACGGCGGTCGCGACGTCGAAGCCCGAGCCCTTCTCCGTCCGGATCCTCGAACACTTCGGGCTCGCGGGGTATTTTGACGAGATCTGCGGCGCGTCCCTCGATCAGTCGAGGGTGAGCAAGGCGGACGTGATCCGCGCGCTGACCGGGAGGCTGGCGGAACGGGACGGCATCTCACAGGGCGAGGTATGCCGGGAGGCCGTCATGATCGGCGATCGGCGGCACGACGCGGAAGGCGCGGCCCTATGCGGGATCCCGGCGGTGGGCGTGCTCTGGGGCTACGGGAGCGAGGAGGAGCTGCGCGCGGCGGGATGTCAGGCGATCCTCTCTGCCCCGGACGCGCTCCGATCCGCGTTTCTCCCCCGTAAAATCTGAATCCATCCGAAATCATTCTCAAAGGAGGCGGACCCGATGAAAAAGCACACGGCGATTTGGCTGGCGATCCTCTTGCTGCTCTGTGCGGCGGCCTCCTCCTGCGGCCTCAGCGCGGACGAGCCGTCGGAGAAAGTGGGCGTTGCGCGGCTCGTGACGACGGAATACCCCGTACAAATCTCGCGCACGCCGCATGTGACGGGGTCCTACGCGCCGGAGATCAGCGTGATCCAGACGCGCGAGGAGCTGATCCGGTACGTGTCGGTGTACGAAAAATGCTACGATTTCCTCGACGAGACTGAAGAGATGTTCTATGACGTCGTCTCGATGTACAAAGAGGATTATTTCACCGCCAAAGCCCTCGTGATCTGCGTGATCCACTCCCCGAACGCGACGATGCGGTACAAATCCGAGGGGATCGGGCGCAACGGAGACGAATACAATCTGCGGATCCGGGTATCCGCGCCGACCTCGTCCGCCGGGGAGGAGACGGATTGGCATCTGTTCCTCGAAGTCCCGGACAGCAGCCCGTTCCTGCGCGATTCCGCCGTGATCACCGCGCGGTACGTCGAGGAGCGGGGGTATTGAGAAAAGAAGCGGGAAGCGCGTGCCTCAGACGGGGTGCGCGCACTCTGTTCTCTCCCTGTCATCAACCGAAGAAACCGAAGAAAAACCATCGAACGAAACCGGAGAATGCGACCATGTCATCCCTCACTCCCGACCTCTTCGCCTCCCTGTACGCGCGCTGTGCCGACGCCTCGCCCGCGCTCTCCTCTCTCGCCCTCCCCGACAACGCCGTGCATCGCCTGTGGACCGTGTGCGATCTCCTGATCGACAACGCGAAGCGCTTCAACCTCACGGCGATCCTCGAACCGGAAGAAATCGTCCGCAAGCACGTCGCCGATTCGCTCATCCCCCTCGCCCTGCTGCGCGGGAACGGGATCGATCCGGCCGCCTGCCGCACGATCCTCGACGTAGGGACCGGCGCGGGATTCCCCCTCCTCCCGTGGGCGTGCGCCCTGCCGGAATCCGTCGCCCTCACGGGACTGGACGCCACGGCGAAGAAAATTTCCCACATCCGGGCATCGGCTGAGGCCGCCGGACTGTCGAACGTCGCCGCCGTGCAGGGCCGGGCCGAAGAAGCCGCCCGCGAGGGGATGCGCGAACACTTCGATCTCGTCACCGCCCGCGCGGTCGCTGCCCTGCCCGTCCTGTGCGAGCTGTGCGCGCCGCTTGTGAAAGTCGGCGGTGCCTTTGCCGCGCTCAAATCCCATGCGGAGGACGAGATCCGGGACGCCGCTCCGGCTGCCGCGATCCTCGGCTTCGACGAGGCGTCTCCGATCGCGTATGAGCTGCCCGGCGGGGACGCGCGTACCCTCGTCGTCTACCGCAAGACCCGCCCCACCCCGGCGAAATATCCCCGCCGCTATGCCGAAATCACAAAACAGCCCCTCGCGTGACCCGGCTTGACCCGGCCTGACGCGTGCGCCGATTCCCCGACGGCAAGCGGCGCGATCCCGGCTCACCGAACGAAATCCCGCTCCCATGCGGGATTTTTGTGTTCTCCCCCGAAAATAAGCCCCGATTCCCCGGCTGAGAGCGACAGATTTGCGCGGCGCGGTTATGGTATAATCGGAGGCGAAAAATAAAAAGCGCAAGCGCAAGGAGGATAAACATGTTCTGGGGTTCGCTCAACGAAATCAGCCGGGTGGTCCGGGAGGTCCCGATCGGGGCAATCGAGGTGCCGGAGGGGAGGCCGCGCAGATACGTCGGAGATCCGCTCGCGGAGGAGGCGCTCCGGGCGCTGGCGGAGAGCATCCGGCGTCACGGCGTGGTGGAACCGCTGCTCGTCCGCCGTCTGCCGGGGGTCCGTCCCGCCGAAAAGCAGGCTTCCGATTCTTTGTCGGATTCGCCTGATCCGAGCCGCCCGCCTGAGGGGGAAGAGAAGCCGGACACGCCGTCGCCGGTCTGCGCCCTCATCGCGGGGGAGAGGCGGCTCCGGGCGGCGTCGATGGCGGGGCGGCAGTCGGTCCCGTGCGTGTTCGTCGAGGCGGACGCGGCGGAATCGGCGGTCCTCGCGATCGTCGAAAACCTGCACCGGGAGGATCTGAATCTCTTTGAAAGCGCGTCCGCGATCGCGTCGCTCGTGGAGGTGACGGGCATGACGCAGGAGCAGTGCGCCCGCCGGCTCGGGGTGAGCCAGTCCTACGTCGCGAACAAGCTGCGCCTCTTGCGGCTCACGGAGGAGGAGCGCCGTCTGATCCTCGAAAACGGGCTCACGGAGCGTCACAGCCGCGCGCTCCTGCGGTTTCCGACCGAGGCGGAGCGGCGTCCGGTGCTCACGGCGATGGCGGAGCGGCACATGAACGTGGCGACGGCGGAGGAATACGTGGAATCGCTGCTCTGCGCGGCGTCGAGGGCGGCGGAGATCCGTCGCGCGGACGTGCGGCCCGAGACGAGAGAGCGCATGATCGTGCGGGACATGCGGCAGTTCTACGGCTCGATCGAGAGGGCGGTGGACGTGATGCGCAAAACGGGCGTGACGGTGGAGGCGACAAAGAAGGAGACGCCCGGCGGGGTGATGATCTCGATTATGGTGCCGAAGTCGTCGTGATGCTAATCTCATTCTAAAACACCTCATCCGTCAGCCTTAGGGCTGACAGCTTCCCCTCAAGGGGAAGCCTTACCCAACACATCCAAAATTGGAGTGCAGTTATCTCCCATGGAGGATATACTGTGAAAGCCTTCTCCTTGAGGAGAAGGTGCCCCGACAGGGGCGGATGAGGTGAGGTTGTAAATGATCATTTCGGACAAGAATAATACAAGCGCGAAAAAAGGACGGTCACCCATCCTTTTTCGAGCATAAATATCAGTCAATGACCCGGATCGATTTGATCACCACGTCTTCGAGCGGCTTGTCGTACCGGTCCGTCGCCACGGACGCGATCTCGTCCACGACGTCCATGCCCTCGGTCACTTTGCCGAACGCCGCGTAGTCCCCGTCGAGATAGGTCGAGTCCTCCTGCACGATGAAGAACTGCGAGGACGCAGAATCCTTCTGCTTGCTCCGCGCCATCGAGATCACCCCGCGCGTGTGCGAGAGATCGTTCGCCACGCCGTTGGACGCAAATTCGCCCTTGATCTTTTTCTCAGAGCCGCCGAAGCCCGTGCCTTCCGGGTCGCCGCCCTGGATCATGAAGCCCTTGATGATCCGGTGGAAGATCAGGCCGTCGTAGAAGCCCTCGTTCACGAGGGAGACGAAATTGTCCACCGTGATCGGCGCCTTGTCGGGGTAGAGCTCGAGCTTGATGATGCCGCCGTTTTCCATTTCGATCTGAACCATAATGGTCTCACCGCTTTCTCCGCCGGAAGTGCCGGAAGATCCGCCCGCTTCCGTTTTGGAGACGGACTCCTTCGAGCAGGCCGCGAAACCGGCGGGTACGGCGAGTAAGGCGAGGCACAGCGCCGCAAGGAGAAGGACGGAAACAATCTTCTTTTTCATACGG
Source organism: Clostridia bacterium (assembly GCA_017550315.1). Taxonomy (GTDB): domain Bacteria; phylum Bacillota; class Clostridia; order Oscillospirales; family CAG-272; genus UMGS1696. Next base: position 1,476 of record JAFZPN010000171.1, on the reverse strand, counting down.
AGAACCTTTCTTGAATCGTTTGTGATGTGGGAGCGGACGGGATAAGAGAAGAGGGAAGAGTGAAAAGTGAAAATGGAGGTAGAAAACGCCGCGCGTTTTCATTTATGAATCTGCGAAGCAGATTCTACCGCAGTTATTCACTATTCACTATTCTCTGTTCTCTTCCCGCGCCCGTCTTTATTCTACCAGATTTTCTCGGGAAAGTCAAACACTTTCGGCACATTCGGGGCATACTATGCGCGGGAACGCGAAAAAACGGGAGGGATTCGGATGGAAAAGACGGCGGCGCGGGGATGGCGGACCGTTTTGGCGGTGGCGGCGGGGGTCTGGATCGCGCGGACGGCGGGGGAGGGGCTCCTCTCCGCGCTGACGCCCCTCTTCGCGGCCTACGTGCTCGCGCGGATGGCACGCCCTTCGGCGGATGCGGTCAGCCGGGCATTCCGCGTGGACCGCAAGATCGGCGGGGCAGCGTATGCGGGGCTGCTCTGCTTTCTCGCGGTCTGGTTTGCAGCGCTCCTCTCGGGCAAGCTGATCGCACAGCTGCGGACCCTCGTCGGGGAACTGCCCGGGATTGCGGCGCGGGCGTCGGAGATGGCGGAGGACTTCCTCGACCGGCTGCCCCTCGAGCGCCTCTTCGAGCGGCTCGCGGGATCGGACGGCCGGGAATCGATCCTTCCGGCCCTCATCCGGCAGGCAGCGGGGAGCGCGGTGCAGGCGGCCGGATCGGCGCTCGCTGCCCTGATGCAGGGATTTCCGCGGGGGGCGCTGTCCCTCGCCGTGTGCGGGATCGGCTTTGTGTATCTGACGGCGGATCCGGACGGGGCGGCGAACGGGATGCGCTCGCTGCTGCCGGCGGACTGGGCGGAGGCGGCTGGCGAGCGGCTGCGGCAGGGGACGGACACGGTGTTCTCGTACCTGCGCGGCGCGCTTCTGCTCTTCGCGGTGACGTTTGCGGAGCTCTTCGCGGGCCTGTCCCTGATCCGGGCGGAGAATGCGCTCGCGGTGGCGGCCATGACGGCGGCGGTGGATTTTCTCCCGGTGTTCGGCTGCGGGACGGTCCTCGTGCCGTGGGCGGTGTTCTCGTTCGTCGGCGGGCATGCGGGCCGCGGGATCGCGCTGCTTGTGCTGCTCGCGGTGATCTGGCTGGTGCGGCAGTTTCTTGAACCCCGCGTGATCGGGCGGGCGGCGGGGGTGCATCCGTTCCTCGCGCTCGCCGGGGCGTACGTTGGGTTCCGTCTTGCCGGCGCCGCGGGGATGCTCCTCGTGCCGATCGTCCTCGGCGCGGCGGGGAGAGGGGGAATGAAGAATTAAGAATTAAGAATGCAGAATGCACAGGTGAAAAATCACCGCATAGGTAAGTCAAGAATGTCAGCGCATAGGTAAGCCAGTGGTGAATAGGGAAAGAGAAGAGGAAGTTAATTCAGCGAACTTTGAGGGTAAGCCGACGGGGAAAATAGACCGGAGAGGGAAAAGACT
>JAFZPN010000170.1 GCA_017550315.1 Clostridia bacterium | reverse complement strand
CGTTGACATTCTCGCACTTTTCTGCTACAATAACTGCATCCGATAAAGTACCGGAGGCGGCATGTTATCCGAATCCCTCCTCCGGGAGCGGCTCACCGAGCGCGGCGTCACGGTCATGGACATCCGCACCCCCGCCGCCCCCGATTCCACCAACAATATTGCCAAAGCGCTGGCAAGGCAGAATCCCCCCGGCCCCGTCCTCGTCGCCGCGGACTATCAGACCGGCGGACGCGGCAGGCAGGGCAAGTCCTTCGTCTCCCCCCCGGGCGGACTCTATCTCTCCGTCCTCCTCCCGACCGGCGGACGAGCGGCCCGTGAGATCGTGGGCGTCACCTCATGTGCAGCCGTTGCGGTCGCGCGCGCCGTGGATGAGCTCGCCGGATGCCGGACCCGCATCAAGTGGGTCAACGACGTCCTCCTCGACGAGGGAAAGCTCGCGGGCATCCTCTGCGAAACCGTCGGAGAGGCCGCTCATCCCGACTGGGTCGTCGTCGGCGCGGGCGTCAATCTGTGCTCCGCCCCCCTCCTGCCGGACGCCGCTTATCCGCCCGTCTCCCTCGCGGACGCGGGACTCTCGGCCGAACCGGAAGCCCTCGCCGCCGGGATCGCCGCGAACCTGCTTGAAGCGGCGCAGCGCGGATTCTCCTTTGCCGCATACGCCGACGAATACCGCGCGCGCTCGATCGTCCTCAGCCGCCGGATCGCCTTTACGCAGAACGGCGTGACGACGGAAGGCGAAGCCGTCGGGATCGGCGATGACGGCTCGCTCGTCGTCCGATGCGCGGAGGGTGAGTGCCTTCTCACGAGCGGGGAGATCAGCGTGCGGCCCCTATCAAGTCCATAAAACCCATTTTCATACACGAGGCAACACTATGGCAGCAAACACCGATCAGAAAACTTTGGCGTATATCAACATGTACGGCGTCCTCGGCGGGCTGGTCGCGCTCTGCGACACCGTTCCCGAGGCGCGCAAGATCCTCGGGCGGAGCGGCTGTTCCGTCGGATTTGCCGTCCGCGGCGGTCCGCAGGCGACCCTCACCTTCGTCGGAGGCCGCTGCATCCTGAAGGAAGGGACCGAGGACGCCGCGATCCGCATCCCGTTCTCCTCCCCGGAAAAATTCAACGGGATGATCGACGGCACCGTCAAGCCGATCCCGTCCAAGGGATTCACGAAGATCTCCTTCCTCCTCGGCAAATTCCAGAAGCTCACCGATCTGCTCGAGACCTATCTCCGCCCGACGGAGGAGCAGCTCGAGGACGAGACCTTCCTCCGGCAGAGCACGACGATCATGTTCCGCGTGATCGTATCCGCCGTCGCGCAGATCGCGAACCACGACAAGGTCGGACAGTTCTCCGCCTCGAACATCGTGGACGGCGCGATCCGCATGGAGATCGCGGGGCTCGCGAAAGCCGCCCTCATCGCAAAGGATCACGAGCTCACCTACTCTCAGAAGGTGCCGAAGAACATCATGTCCTATATGCAGTTCGCGGATGTGAAGACCGCGCGGGACCTCTTCGACGGGAAGATCAACAGCGTTGCGGCGGTCGGGGACGGTCTCGTCCGCATCGGCGGCATGATCTCCCAGATCGACAACGTCAACCGCATCCTCTCCCGCGTGGAACTCTATCTCAGATAACCGGAGGCAGTCATGGCAAGAGAAGTCTATACCTATCCGAAATCCCGCGAGCTCTTCAACCGAGCGGAAAAAGTGATCCCGTCCGGCGTCTACGGCCATCTCGGCCCGGCGGAGGGCTGCTTCATCCCGATCGAAGCTTATCCCCTCTTCGGCGACCGCGCGAAAGGGTCCTACATCTGGGACGCGGACGGCCACCGGTTCATCGACTATATGTGCGCCTACGGTCCGAACATCCTCGGCTACAACGATCCGGACGTGGACGAGGCGGCAAGGAAACAGCGCGAAAAGGGCGACTGCATGACCTCCCCTTCGCCCGTGATGATCGACTTCGCCGAACTGCTCGTGGACACCGTCGCCTCGGCGGACTGGGCGTTCTTCGCGAAAAACGGCAACGACGTCACGACCCTCGCGGTGATGGCGGCGCGCGCTTACACCCACCGCAAGAAGATCGTCTTCTTCAAGGGCTATTATCACGGCATCTCCGCGTGGACGCAGAAGATCGACTACGCCGGGGTCATCGAAGAGGACGTCGCAAACAACCTCTATCTCGACTGGAACGATCCGGACGCGCTCGACCGCGTTTTCGACGAGAACAAGGACGAGATCGCGGCGGTCATCGCGCAGCCCTACATGCACGGGAACTTCAAGGACAACGAACTCCCGGCGGAGGGATTCTGGAAGAAGCTGCGCAAGCTGTGCACGGACAACTCGACGGTCCTCGTGGTGGACGACGTGCGCGCGGGCTTCCGTCTGGATATCGCGGGCAGCGACCACTATTTCGGCTTCGAGGCGGACTTGATCTGCTTCTGCAAGGCGCTGGCGAACGGGTACAATGTCTCCGCGCTCTGCGGCAAGGATTTCCTCAAGAACACGATCTCGTCGATGTCCTACACGGGGAGCTACTGGCTGTCGGCGGTTCCGTTTGCGGCGGGCATCGCGTGCATCGAGAAGATGAAGCGCCTCGACTGCCCGCGCATCCTCATCGAGAAGGGCGAGAAGCTGCGCCGCGAGCTCATCAAGAAGGCGACGGACTACGGATTCGATCTGCACGTCTCGGGCATCCCGTCACTGTTCTATCTGCGGATCGCGAACGACGAGAGCCTGATGCTGCATCAGGAATGGATCGCGGAATGCGTCCGCCGCGGGATCTTCTTCACGAACCATCACAACCACTTCGTCAACGCGTCCCTTACGGACGAGGACATCGCGGAGACGGTCGCGGTGGCGGAAGAGGCATTCGCGATCGTGCAGGCAAGGCATGCGTAAACAGAGAAGAACGAATAGTGAATAGTGAATAGTTGAGGTAGAAATCCGTAAACGGATTTCAAGCGAATCAAACGGTCGTGCGGCTGTACATCACATACAGCTACACGACCGTTGCTTCACTGGAAACCGCAGGTTTCCTTCCTCAACTATTCACTTTTCTCTCTTCTCTTTTCACTTTCCTTATTCCGCGTCCTCGTACAGGTCGCTCAGATACACGACCTGCATGAAGTCCGCCGGATTCACCGGTTTTCCCGCGACCGTCATCGCGAAGTGCACATGGTCCTCTTCCGCGCTCTCGATCAGGGCCGTCTCGCCCGCCGCGCCGATCACCTGGCCGGATGAGACGTGATCCCCGACCTGCGCGATCCGGGTCGTCTCCTCATCCAGCCCCTGGTACACCGTCTGCGCATCTCCGTTGTGACGCACGGTCACCGTCACCCCCATCATGGGATCGCGGCGCACCTCCGTCACCACCCCGTCCGCGGCGGCAAGGACCGGCGTCCCCGGTGCGCAGGCAAAGTCAAGTCCTCTGTGCACCCGGTAATCGTTCATCGTCGCGGAGAAGACCGGGACCGACAGGCTGCATCCCTTCACCACGACGCCTCCCTCAATCGGCGCGCGGAACACCGGCAGCATGTCCTCCGGTTTCACCGTCGCGTTCACGGCGGCATCCGTTTCCTCCTCCGTGCGGTCTGATTTCTCCTCACCCGTCGTCTTCATCTGTTCTTCAATGACTTCGGTCTCGGGTGTCTTTCCGTCTTCCTCTTTCTTTTCTTCCGTCTTCGCGGCGTCCTTCGCCTCCTCTTCCGGTCCGAGGCCGTTCCCCGGCGCCGCGCTCTCGTCGGCGTGATCTTCGATCCGATTGTCCGGCAGAGGCGCGCGCGCTTCCGCCTCAGCCTTCGCTCTGCGGTTGGCGGAGGAGGTCAGGGCCACGAGCGTGATCAGCGCGGCGAGGACGACCACGAGGGTCGCGAGGAGGATGCGGTTCTGTTTTTTGCTTGCGTTTGTCATGAAAAAAATCCTTCCTTTGCATACTTGGGTTTTGTCTCCGTTATTGTGGGCCAAAACCGGGGCGTTTATGCAAAAGGAAGGTGTTTTTTCGGGCAGGGATGCGATTATTTTTGGAGCTTGTAGCCGGTCCCGAGGAAGAGCGCGACGTCGCGGCCCGTGTCGTCGGTGACCTTCGCCTCGTACACGGCGGTCGTACGTCCGTCCTTGACGCAGGAGGCGCGGGCCGTCAGCTTTGATCCCTTCGGCGCGGCGAGGAAGTGGATGTTCACGTCGATCGCCACGGTGCCGTGGTGCGCGTTGTTCGAGGCGATGGCGAAGGCGAAATCCGCAAGCGTGAAGAGGACGCCGCCCATGACGCCGCCGAGCGCGTTCCGGTGCCGTTCGCCGAGGACCACCGAGCAGACGCATCCGTCCTCGGTCAGCTCGTCGAGCTGCATGCCGTTTTCGGTGGCGAAGCGGTCGTTTTTGAAGTATTCCCGCGCTTCTTCGACGGTGGAAAAGGTTGACATAGGGGATCTCCGTTTCGTTTATTCCACCCCGAAGAGCAGGGCGGCATAGGTGGGATAGGGCCACATCGTCTCGGCGGTGAGGGATTCGGCCTCGTCGCACGCGGCGCGCAGGGAGTTCATGATCGGCAGCACGGAATCCTTGGCGTGGAAGGCGCGCGCGGTGTTGTCCCCGATCGCCTCGGCCTCTTTCACGGTGTCGGCGAGGGCGAGGGTGTCGCGCTGGATCGACGCGGTGAGCGCGGTGAGTTTTTTGACGAGCTCTTCCTCGTAGGACGTGTCGATTCCGGGGAGCAGCTGCTTCTTCGAGAGCGCGGCGTCGGCGGTGGCCTTGGCGTAGGCGGTGACGGCGGGGAGGATCTCCTTCCGCGTCATGTCAATCATGGTGTTCGCCTCGATGCGGATGGTCTTGACGTAGTTCTCGAGCGCGATCTCGTACCGCGAGCGCATCTCGGTCTCGGTGTAGACCTTGTGCGAGGTGAAGAGCCGGATGTTCTTCTCATCGAGGAAGTGCGGCAGGGCCTCGGGCGTCGTGAGCAGGTTCGAGAGGTGCCGGACTTCGGTGGCCTCTTTGATCCACGCGTCGTCATAGCCGTTGCCGTTGAAGATGATGCGGCGGTGCTCCCGCACGGTCTTGCGGATGAGGTGGTTGAGCATCTCGCGGAAGTCGGGAGCGGCCTCGAGACGGTCGGCGAAGACGCGGAGGACCTCGGCGACGGCGGTGTTGAGGACGGTGTTGCAGTCCGCGATGGACTGGGACGAGCCGACCATGCGGAACTCGAATTTATTGCCGGTGAACGCGAAGGGGGAGGTTCGGTTGCGGTCGGTGTTGTCCTTCGGGAACTTCGGGAGGACGTCCGAGCCGAGCTGCAGCTGGTCCGCGGCCTTCGGATTGTAGACCTGATGGGCTTCGAGCGTCTCGAGGATCGCCGTGAGCTCCGTGCCGAGGAAGATCGAGACGACCGCCGGGGGAGCCTCCGCCGCGCCGAGACGATGATCGTTCCCGGCCGACGCCGCGCTGATGCGCAGAAGGTCCTGATACTCGTCGACCGCCTGGATGACGGCGCAGAGGAAGAGCAGGAACTGCGCGTTCTCGGAGGGCGTTTCGCCGGGGGTGAGGAGGTTGATCCCGGTGTTGGTGCTGATCGACCAGTTATTGTGCTTGCCGGAGCCGTTGACGCCCTCGAAGGGCTTCTCGTGCAGGAGGCAGACGAGGTCGTGGCGCTTCGCGACCTTCTGCATCATCTCCATGGTGAGCTGGTTGTGGTCGGTGGCGACGTTGGCCTGCGTATAGATCGGGGCGAGCTCATGCTGGGCGGGGGCGGCCTCGTTGTGCTCGGTCTTCGCGAGGATGCCGAGCTTCCAGAGCTCCTCGTCGAGCTCCTTCATGAAGGCGTCGACCTGGGGCTTGAGGGTGCCGAAGTAGTGGTCGTCGAGCTCCTGACCCTTCGGAGGCTTCGCGCCGAACAGGGTGCGGCCCGTGAAGATGAGGTCGCGCCGCTGGTTGTAAAGTTTTTTCGGGATGAGGAAATACTCCTGCTCCGGCCCGACGGACGTGCGGACGCAGGCGACGTCGGTGTGCGGATCAAAGAGGCGCAGGATGCGCATGGTCTGCTGGTTGAGCGCGTCCATGGAGCGCAAGAGCGGCGTCTTCTTGTCGAGGGTCTCGCCGCCGTAGGAGCAGAACGCCGTCGGCACGCAGAGGGTGCGGTCCTTGATGAAGGCGTAGGAGGTGGGGTCCCATGCGGTGTAGCCCCGGGCCTCGAAGGTGGCGCGCAGACCGCCCGAGGGGAAGGAGGAGGCGTCGGGTTCACCGCGGACGAGCTCCTTGCCGGAGAATTCCATGATGACGCGGCCGTCGCCGATCGGGGAGATGAAGCTGTCGTGCTTCTCCGCGGTCACGCCGGTGAGCGGCTGGAACCAGTGGGTGAAATGCGTGCAGCCGCGCTCGATGGCCCAGTCCTTCATGGCGTTGGCGACGACATTCGCGATTTCGAGATCGAGCTGGCGCCCCTCGTCGATGGTCTTCCGGAGGGAGCGGTAGGTATCCTTCGGGAGGCGTTCTTTCATGACGCCGTCGTCGAAGGCGTTGCAGCCGAAGTATTCCGATACAAGTGCCATACGGTGGATCCTCCCGCGGGGAATTCCGGATCGGTTTCTGCCGGTTCCGGTCGGATATGGTTTATTATACACGTTTCCGCGCGGGGATGCAAGCCTTCGCGGGTAAATTCCTTCGGATTTTGAGAAAGACACGAAAAAGCGCGAGGTGCCGGGGGATTTTTGCACTTCCCCGCATGCAAAAAGGGGCCGTGTGAAACAGCCCCTTTCGGTTTTCCGTTCCGTTATCCGGCCTTCTCCCGCAGGAACGCCTCCACCTCGTCGAGCGTCTTTGTCCCCGCGAGGGACGGGAAGGCGGATTCCGCGTAGATCAGGCGGTGCGGGGTCTCGAAGAAAGCCCAGCGTTCCCCGTCGGCCAGTCCGCAGGGCGCGAGATCCCGCTTGTCGAGCGTGACGCCGTTCATCTCGAGGAAATTGTTCTCGTCGTCGTAGACGATCGGCATGAAGATCCCTTCGATCCCGACCCGGATCGATTCGATCACTCCGCAGTCCTCCGCCCGTGATCCCGACGCCGCCGCGCTGGGAAGCAGAATTCTCACTTCCTCCCCCTCCGCATACGGTCCGCGTACAACCGAGGAGACCCTGACCCACGCGATCGCGCGGTACAGCTTCTGACCTGCGAAATCGATCTCGACGTTGTGCATGTCGGTCACCGTCCCGCGGAAGATCGCCGTGTTCCAGTGCGTGAAGATCTCGTCCTCGCTGAGCCAGACGAGGCTGTTTTCTCCCCCCGCCGAAACGGAATCGAAAACCCGGTCCGTATAACGAGCCGTCACGCCCGCGGACGAGCCGACGAGCGGGATCTGCCGCGCCGCTTTGTGATAGCGCATCGCCCCCGCGAGGATTCCCGCTGCCAGCACGAGGCACGCAGCAGCAGCCGCGAGCATGCGCATATTCCTTTTCCTGTTTATCCGTTTCCTGGGCGCGCAGTCCTGTGCCGCCTCGACATACCGCCCGTCGATTTCCCCGATGAGCCGGAACGCTTCCGTTTTCGTCATACTGTAAATCCCTCCCTTGTCAGATAATCCTTCAGCTTCTTCCGGATGCGCCGGAGAATCTGCGCGGCGGTGTTCTCCCGGATGCCGAACCGCCCGGCAATCTGCCCGACGCTCTCCGCGTACCAGTACCGCCGGACAAAGAACGCGCGCCGGTCCTCATCGAGGGAGGCGAGGAACGCATCGATCGCCTCCGTCAGCGCGTGCCGCATCGCCTCGTCCTCCGCCGAATCGACCGCGCCGAACACTTCTTCAACCTCGTCGAGGATCGCGTCCATCTCCCCGCCGCCGCGCTTCGCCGCCCTCTGTTTTTCGAGGCGGTTGATCGCGAGGTTGCGCGTCAGCTTGCCGAGGTAGCCGCGGAGCGATTCCGGTCTCTTCGGCGGGATCGAATTCCATGCGGCGAGGAGCGCGTCGTTCAGGCATTCCTCGGCGTCCTCGTCGGAGCCCGTGATGTTCCGCGCGACAGCCAGGCAATACCGCCCGTACGTCTCCTGCGCGGTCACGACGGCGTCCGCGTCCCGCGCGAGGAACCCGGCAACGATTTCGCTGTCGTTCATGTCTTCCCTCCTCTCCGGCATCTCCGGATGCCTTCACCTCTATACACAGGATTCCGTCGGGAATATGACAGAATCCGCAGAAAAAAACGGAAACCGACTGGGCAGCCGGTCTCCGTCACGGATCGTTCACTGGTTTTCTTCGTTCTGGTTTTGATTTTCGCGTTCCCGGTCGAGCTTGACGTTGCGGAAGTACAGGGCGACATCGATCGAGATCGCGACGAAGTTGACGACATAAAAGATGAAGCTGAGGAAGAAGAGGAATCCCGACGCGTCCAGGCACACGAGCTGGATCACCTTGCGGAGGATCCCGAACGCGTAACCAATGAGCAGGAAGATCTCGAAGAACAAACTCTTCCCTTTCGCCGTGCGGGAGATATACGATTTGCGGATGGAGATCGGCCAGGAGAGACCGAAGCAGAGAATGGTCAGGGCCTCGAAGAGGTCGGTGAGCTGCGTGAGATTCATGGAACGGCTCCTTTGCTTGAACTGTCTCCATTATAGCACGTCCGCCCCCCCCTGTCAATCGACGGGTGATACAGGAAAGCGCGCAATTTCCCCCGTTTTTCGGGCGTTTTGGCCGTCAGGCACGCAGGATCCGCATGGCGTTGAGAACGGCGAGGAGCATCACGCCGACGTCGCCGAACACCGCCGCCCACATGCCGATCAGCCCTGCCGCGCCGAGGAGGAGGAAAAGAATCTTCACGGCGACGGCAAAGACGATGTTCTCGGTCACGATCCGCCGGGTGCGTTTCGCGATGCGGATCGCATCGCACAGCGCCGTCGGACGGTCCTTCATGAGAACGATATCCGCCGCCCCGATCGCCGCATCCGAGCCGAGCGCGCCCATCGCCGCTCCGACGTCCGCACGGGCCAGCACCGGCGCGTCGTTGATGCCGTCGCCGACGAATACCGTCCGCCGCCCGTCCGCCATGTATTCTTCGAGGCACGCGACCTTATCCGCGGGGAGCAGACCGCTCTTCACGTCGCCGAGGCCCAAGGTCTTCGCGACCGCTTCCGCGGCTTCCCGGCGATCCCCGGTGAGCATCGCGATGCGGCTCACACCGAGAGCTTCGAGCTCCCGCAGCGCTTTGTCGGCGTCCTCCTTGACCTGATCCTCGATCACGAGCGCGCCGGCATACACCCCGTCGACCGCCGTGTGCACGACCGTCCCGGGAGAGGATACCTGCGGCGCGGAAATGCCGCACTCCTCCATGAACGCGGCGTTCCCCGAGAGGATCGTCTTCCCCTCCCAGACGCACGTGACCCCGCGCCCGGCAGTCTCCCGCGCCTCCGCGATCCCGTCTTCCGCGGGTTTCCCGTAGGCGTCGAGGATCGCGCGCGCGATCGGGTGATTCGAGACCGCCTCCGCGTGCGCCGCATATCCGAGCAGTTCTTCCTTCGTGCAGGCGTCCGCGGGCAGGATCTGTGTCACGGCAAACTCACCCTTGGTCAGTGTCCCCGTCTTGTCAAACACGACTGTGTCCGCGTCGGCGAGGGCTTCGAGATACGCGCTCCCCTTCACGAGAACGCCCTTCTTCGACGCCGCGCCGATCCCGCCGAAGAACGTCAGGGGGATCGAGATCACGAGCGCGCAGGGGCAGGAGATCGCGAGCGTCACGCAGCCGCGCCGGATCCACTCGGCCCACTCCCCGTGGAAGAAGAGCGGCGGCACCACGGCCAGGAGCACCGCGATGAGGCACACGACGGGCGTATAGATCTTCGCGAATCTCGTGATGAAGTTCTCCGCCGGGGCCTTCTTCTCCGCCGCCGACTGCATCAGCGCGAGGATCTTCGCGGCAGTTGATTCTCCGGCCTCCTTCGTGACGCGGATCGTGAGGATCCCGTCCTCTGCGACGCATCCCGAGAGCGCCGTGTCCCCCTCGCGCCAGATCCCGGGGACGGATTCGCCGGTCAGGGCGCGCGTATCGACCGAAGAGATCCCCTCGGTCACGACGCCGTCGAGCGGCACTCTCTCGCCCGGCTTCACGCGGATCGTCTCGCCGACGGCCACCTCGTCCGGGGAGACCGTCACCCATTCCTCCCCGCGCAGAACGACGGCGGAATCGGGCCGGATGTCCATGAGCGCGGTGATGGAGTCGCGCGAGCGGTCGACGGCGAGATCCTGGAAAAACTCGCCGATCTGATAGAAGAGCATGACGGCGACGGCCTCCGGGTATTCGCCGATCGCAAACGCCCCCGCCGTGGCGACCGTCATGAGGAAGCACTCGTCGAAGAACTCGCCGCGGAAAAGGTTCCGCACGGCGGAAAAGAGGACGTCGTAGCCGAGGATGAGGTAGGCCGCGATATAGATCCCGAGGCGCGCGGCAAACGGGATCTCGACAAAGCGCGGCAGGAGCAGACCGACGAGGAAGACGGCGGCCCCGACGATCAGCTTGGTCAGCCGGAAGGCGACGCTTCCCTCCTCTTCCTCATGTTCTTCCTGTATGCCGTGGGAATGCGCATGTTTTTGCTCATCGATCGGACAGGTCTCTTTCATATCGCACCTCAAAGAGAAATATTTGCGCAAATGTTCAACTATCCGGGCAAAAGAATCCGGAATACCGAACTCAGAAACAGTTACGCAAAATTCTTAATTCGCAATTCTGAATTCGTAATTCCCTTCACTCTTCCCGCAAGTGCGCGAACCCGACGTCGAGGATCGCTTTCACGTGGTCGTCGGCGAGGGTGTAGTAGACGATCTGGCCCTCGCGGCGGAACTTCACGAGATTCGCGAGGCGCAGGGCCTTGAGTTGGTGCGACACCGCCGATTTCGTCACGCCGAGCAGCGCCGCGAGATCACAGACGCACATTTCGTGCTGCTCGAGCGCATGCAGCATCTCTGCCCGCGTCCCGTCGCCGAAGAGCTTGAACAGGGACGCGAGGTCGTCGTATTCGCCGCGGTCGGACAACAGGCCCTTCACGTACCGCACCGTCTCCTCGTGGATCACGTCGCATTCGCAGCTCACTTTCTTTGCCATGGGGATCCTCCTCCGGCAAAGTTGAACGTTTGCTCAACAATGCCATTATAATCGATTTTGCAGCGTTTGTCAACGCCTCAGGATCAAAAGACAGTTGAATTGTTCCGGGAGGATGTGTTCACCTTGCACAAATCCGCTTCCGGAACCCAATCAACTGTCCTCTTTTGCCCGCAGGAGCGCGAGCGCGGCTTCAAAATTCTCCGGCAGGGGCGTCTCGAAGCGCATTTCCTCCCCGGTCCGCGGATGCCGCAGGATCAGCGCGGCAGCGTGGAGCATCTGCCCCTCCAGGAGCGCCGGATGATGCCGCTCGAACGCCGTGTGTCCACCGCCGTAGAGCGTGTCGCCCATCAGGGGATGCCCGATGTACGCGAGGTGCACGCGGATCTGATGCGTCCGCCCGGTCTCGAGCACCGCCCCGGCATACGTGAAGCCCGAGAACGGGAACCGCTCGATCACCGACCAGTGCGTGACGGCTTCCCGCGCGCGGCTTCCGCCGTTCTTCGTCCCGGGCCGGATCACCGCCATCTTCTTGCGGTCCGTCGGATGCCTGCCGATCGGCGCGTCGACCGTTCCGCCGTCCTCACGCAGGTTCCCCGTGACGATCATGCGGTATTCGCGGTGCATCGCGTGGGTGCTGAGCTGTTCCGCGAGCGAGGCGTGGGCCGCGTCGTTCTTGGCTGCGCAGATCAGCCCCGACGTGTCCCGGTCGATCCGGTGCACGATCCCCGGTCGGTTCACGCCGCCGATCCCGGAGAGCGAATCGCCGCAGTGCCAGAGGAGCGCGTTCACGAGCGTCCCCGAGGCGTGTCCCGGCGCGGGATGCACGACCATGCCGACGGGCTTGTTGACGACGATGATGTCGCCGTCCTCGTAGACCACGTCGAGGGGGATGTCCTCGGGCGCGGCCTCTGCGTCCTCCGTCTCGGGAAAGACGATCTCGACCCGGTCGCCCGGCGCTGTCTTTTCGTTTTTCTTCGCCGCCCGGCCGTTCAGGGTGACATATCCGTCCTCGATCAGCTTTTGTGCGCGGGCACGGGAGACGCCGGCATGGGAGGCGGCAAAGCGTCGAGACGAACCCCGGCCTCGTCTTCTCCGCATTCCACACAGAGGATGTCTTCGGCTTCGTCATGCATCGCCGTGACCTTCTTCGGTGTCCGATACCGCGGATACCGCGGACTCTTCGGATTCATCGGTTTCCGCGGATTCTTCCGCTTCTCCGGACGCCTCGCCCGCCGCCTTCTTTTTGCGGTATGCGCGGATCTCCTCCACCAGGACTACGACGAAATAGATCGCGCAGCCGACGGTGACGCAGGAGTCCGCGACGTTGAAGACGTAGAAATCCACGAAGCGGCAGTCGATGAAGTCCACCACGTAGCCGAGGCGCACGCGGTCGATCATATTGGCGATGCCGCCGCCCACAACCAGCCCCGCCGCGACCTGCACCCAGCGGTTCGTCGGCTTTTCTTTAATCAGGAGCAAAAGGATCGCCGCGATGCCGACGACGGAGAAAACCATGAACACCCAGCGGTGCTCCGCGAGCATCCCGAAGGCCGCGCCGCGGTTCTCGACGTAGGTGAGGTGAAGGAAATCCGGGATCAGCGGATAGGAACGGGTTTCAAGGCCCGTGAGGAACGCCGCGAGGAAGTGCTTCGACACCTGATCGGCGGCGATGGACAGGAGGATGACGAGGATGGTGATCAACATGGGTATTCCGGTCTTTCTCTCAGGATTTTACATTCATTCGTCTTCGTCGTCTTCATCGGAAGATTCTGCCTGTTCCGGCTCGTCATGACGCAGGGAGGCGGTCAGGGCCTCGAAGTCGACGTCTTTGTACGGGGGACGGCTGGAATCCGGCTCCTCGAAGTCGAGCAGATCGAGCGCGGAGCGGCCCTCTTTGCGGGGCTCGTCGGCGAGGAGGGAACGAATGCCTTCGGCCAGCTTGTCCGCGGCGTCCGCGGCATCTTCCGGCCTGTCGAAATCATCCTCTTCCCCCTCTTCAGATTCTTCGGACTCTTCGTCATCCGGATCCTCAAAGTCGGATTCTTCCGGCTCGGGTTCGGGCTCCTCGAAGGTCTCGGGCTCCTCGAACGCCACGTCCGCGGGTTCCTCCGGTTCATCGGGTTCTTCGTCTTCCGCGGTTTCGTCCGGGATGTCGACGATCAGATCCTTGATCGCCGCGACCGCTTCGCCGATCCCCGGGAAGGAGGCCGCGCCGAGCACATCGTCCGCCGCCTCGCCCGAGTTTTCTGCATCATCCATCCCCAAACCGATCCCCCCGCGGAGCAGGGAGAGGAAGTTGTCGGTGTCCTTCGTGAAATTCCGTGCGGCGTTCTGCTGCGCGTTCGCCATCGATTCCGACGCGCTCCGGAAGGCTTGCACGTCCGCGAGGAAGGCGGATACGGCCTTCTCCAGCTTGCGCGCGCGCTCGTCGGTCACGCGGGCGGTCTCGGCTGCTTCGGCACGCAGGGCTTCGGCTTCCTTGCGCTGACGGACCGCCTCGGAACGCTCCGCCGTGATCTCCTCCCATGCCTTGGCGCGGGCGGCTTCGGCGGTTTCCCGGGCGTCGTCTGCCTCGCGGAGAAGGCTTTCGGCCTTGCGGCGCAGGAGAAGGGCGTCGTCCTTCGTCTTGGCGGCGGCCGCGTTCGCCTCGTTCAGAATGCCCTCGGCCTCCTCTGACGCGCGGATCCGGGAATCGGCGATCAGCGCGTCCGCCTGACGGTTCGCATCGGCGAGGATCGAATCCGCGGCGTCGAGGGTCTCGGCGGCATCCGCTTCGGCTGCTGCGTAGTCGTCGAGGCGCTTTTCGGCGTCGGCGAGCTGCTTCGCTGTCTCCCACGACCGCTTTTCGAGCCGCCGGTATTCCGTGGTCACGGCATCGAGATATTTGTCCACTTCGTCGACGGAATACCCTCTGAGGGCGCGTCCGAAGTCCTTCTTTCTGAAATCCTTAGGCATGATGGAATCCTCCATTCGGTCCAAGATTGCTTATACGTATTTCCGGCACGCCATCCGCAGCCGCCCGCTCTTCGTGGAGCCGGTGACCTCGCCGATGACGCATTTCCCCCATCCCCGGACGGAGAGGATGTCCCCCGCGCCGAGTTCCTTCGAAACGTCCGTCGTGACGGCGTAATTGAGCTCGCAGAGTCCCGCGCGCACCATCTCCGCCGCCGTCTCGCGCGATTTGCCGCACAGGGCCTTCACCACCCCGTCGAGGCGAGGCGAGGACACGACGATGGGGATCTCCTCGTATCGCCGCGGCAGGACGAAATCCGGCGCAAGGAGGATCTCCTCGGTCCGCACGGCGTCGCGTCCGATCTTCGTGAGCTCCGAGGAGAGGAAAGGCGCGATCCGCTTCGCGGCGAAGACGATCGCCTCCGACGGCGAGAGCACCGCGATGTCCCCGATCACCGACCGGTCCACGCCGAGCGAGAGGATCCCGCCCATGAAGTCGCGGTGGCCGAGCTCCCGGAAGCCGCTTCCCTTCACGGACAGCGCCGTCACGGGGATCTCTATGCGGATTTCGGGGTGTTCCGTCAGGTACGCGGCGAAGGCGTCCGTGCGTGCCTCGTCGAGGGGCATCCGGTGCGCGGGCATATCTTCGGGGGCCGCCCATTCCGGCAAAAAAACCGTGACGCCACGTTCGGCGCCACGGCAGCCGCCCCAGAAAAAGCATCGGGACATGCCGCTTCCGATCCGGGCGTTGAGTTCGTTATAAATTTCCAGTTTTTCGGCGGGTGAGAGAAAGTCCGTCGACGCGATCTCGTATTCCGAGGCGCGCCAGAGCTCCATGGCCCGCGAAACGATCATGCTCTCGCTCTTTTTCATGATTCCCTCACAAAAGCGCCGCGAGGACGGAGATCAGGATGAACGTGATGAAGAACGACATATCCACCGGCAGGCCTTCAAACCAGCCGAAGCGCTCGCAGAGGGCGCGCACCGGGGCGATCACCGGCTCCGTCACCGTGTAGAGAAAGTTCTCGACGGGCGAATCCTCGTCCAGCGGAAGCCAGCTCACGAGAGCCCGGGCCAGCATCAGAATTTCGAGCGCGTAGAGCAAAATCCGCAGCGTCGCGGACAGGACATACAGGATTGAGGTCAAATCATCCTCCGCAGAGTACACAAACAAGACCTGAGGACGTCTCTCCTCAAGCGCTATGTTTGTAAATTATTGTCCCAGAATCAGTCGAAATCGTTGAAGTCGCCTTCCGCGGGGGTCTCTTCTTCCGGTTCCGGTTCGGTCTGCTTCGGGGTGGAACGGATCTTCGCGTTTTCCACGTCCACGTTCGAGGGCGTGATGACATACGCATTGGTCGCGATGTTCTTCAGATCGCCGCCGATGGAGTAGGCCACGCCGGTCAGGAAGTCGATCAGACGGCGGGAGGCCTCCTTGGTGGTCTTTTCAAGATTGAGAACGACCGTGCACTTGTTCAGAAGGTGATTTGCGATCTGGGTGGCGGTGTCGCTGTCGTAGGTCTCCGGACGGACGACCTGCATCTTGATGTTGGAGCCGGAGAGATTCAGGCTGCCGATGGGCTGCGGGTTGGGGTTGACGTTGCCCTGGGGCTGCTGGGGTGCCGCATACTGCACGTCGCTGTCGTCCGCGCCTTCCTCATAATTATCAAATCCGTCGTAGTAATCTTCGTCGTAGGAATCGTCGTAGGTGTCGTTCGCGCCGGTTACTTTCTTGATTCGATCCATGAGTCCCATAAAATTCCTCCATTCTGCCTCATGGCAGATGTTTTGACTTATTGATAGTGTCTCGCCCCGAAAATGGCGGAGCCGACGCGCACGAGGGTGGATCCCTCTTCGATCGCGCATTCGTAGCTGTCGCTCATTCCCATGGACAAAACGGGTTCTCCTATATTATGCAGTTTTTTTGCCGAAAAGTCAAGGTAAAATTGATAAGATTTCCTGAAATATGCCCGAAAATCTGCAAGTTTTTCGCATTTCGGCGCCATTGTCATGATTCCGACGGTCCGGATGGCCGAAAAAGGCGCAAGTTCTGCGAGAAAATCGTCGAATCTTGCGGGATCGACGCCGGTTTTGGATTCCTCCTCGCCGATGTTGATCTCGACGAGGACGTCCTGCGTCACGCCCATCTTCCGGCACCGGCTGTCGATCTCCGCCGCGAGCCGCACGGAGTCGACCGAATGGATCAGCCCCGCTCTTCCCGCGACGACGCGGACCTTGTTGGTCTGCAGATGGCCGATGAAGTCCATCCGCGCGCCTGCCGCCGTCACGCCGTCATATTTTGCCGTAAACTCCTGCGCGTGGTTTTCGCCGCAGAGCCGGAGCCCGCATTCTTCCACGAGGTAGAGGACTTCCTCCTCGGGAACGGTCTTCGTCGCCGCGAGCAGGGTGACGGGGACGCCGGTCCCGCGCCGCAGCCTCGCCGCTTCGATGTTCTCGCACACGCGGAGGTAACGGTCCCGCAGCTCGTTTTTTCTCTCGGGTGTCAGCATATCTTTATCCTATGATCTTTCCCGTGTACAAATCGCGGCCGCCGACGACCACCACGTCGTTCTCCTCGATCCAGTAGTAGGTCCCGAAGGAGGTCTCGTCGTAGCTGACGTCGGAGTCCCGCGCCGTGAGATTGGCAATGCGCACGTCTTCCCGGATGGCGGCGTTCTCCGTGGGATTCCCGACACAGATCACCGTCCCGTCGTCCGTCTCGTGGAGGATGTTCACCCGCCGGAAGCGGATCGTCACACCGTCCTGCACGTACACGCCGTTCATGCCGTCCACCACGCGCAGGGCGGTGAGGGGCAGCTCAAAGCCGGTGTACTCTTCGGTGGAGATGAGCACTTTCTGCATCCGGGTAAAGTCGAACGCGGACGGAACAACCCCGCACGCGAGGATGACGACGGCCCGGTCGCCCGGAACCTGCGAGATGATGCGCTCGAGGGTCATCGAGAAGCTCTCGGACGCGGAGAGGAACTGCACCTCGCACGACACCATGTCGACGAACTCCGCGGCCTCGGTCTTCGACATCGGGCAGGCCACGTACCACCGGTAATCGGTGAGGACCGTGCCCGCAGAGAGCCGTCCGTCGCCGGGATCGGGTTCGCTCTCGGTCAGGGCGAGGAATTCGTCGTAGGTCATCGAGGTGAGCAGATCGGCCGCAAAAATCTCGCCGTAACCGTCGTATTCGGCATAGTAGTAACCCGCATGCGCGGCGTAGACGGTTTCGAGATTCGTGCCGAGCTGGGCCGTCAGCCGGTCGCGCTCGTTTTCCAGCGCCATGATCTGCGTCTCATAGTCGGAGACCGCGCCCCGCAGGACCGCGCGCTTCTGCATGTCGACGAGCAGCCCGACCCGGCGCGCGATGGCGCCTCCGTAATTCCCGCCCGCGCAGTCGGAGGCGATCGCGTAGAAGGAATCGAAGATCCCGGCGTCGAGGGCGGCGGTGGACTGCACGGAGCGGTCCTCGCCCTCGTGCTTTTTCAGCTGGGCGATCTGCGTGTCGATCTCGGCGATGCGGCTCTCGATCTCGGGTGCGGAGGCGGCGTAGATGTCGGCCAGCTTTCCGCCCCGGGAGACCTTGCCCCCGTCGGGAACGGCTGCGGTGACGCTCCCGCTCCAGCAGTTCGCCGCATAAACGGGCGTCTCGGTGCGGAAGATATAGGCGTCGGCCTCCACCGTGGTCGCGACGGTCTTCGTGACCGCGTCCACGAGCTCGAGGCCGGGCTCGAACTGATCGACCAGATGATAGCCGATGTAGAAGATGAAGCCGACGGCGAGAAGGGATACGATCACGTAGGCGAGGGTCCGCGCCAGATAATTGCGGTCAAAAAGGGAGAAGAAGCGTTCGCGGAAAGTGCGCTCGCTCCGCTCTGGATTTGGATTCAAGGGATCCCCCGTTTGCCTGATTCCCGTTCTCACGCGGGAACCTGTGATTTGTATATTATATCACATCCCGCGCGGCGGAAAAAGGCCGGGGGCGGAGAATTTACAATCTATTCACCGTTTTCCCGCCGTGCGCCGCTCGACGACGACCGCCTGCGATCCCATCCCGCGGTAGGCGCGCTCCGTATCCGCGAAGGAATACCGCGTCCGCGCCACGGCCAGGGGATCGCTGAACACCGCCTCGCCCGTCCCGCGGTCATAGCCGATGAGAAGCAGGCAGTGCATCGGGGTTTTCCACGTGTATGCGCCGCCCCCGTCGAGGAGCCATGACCGGGACTTGCGCGGCGCGGCCATGCCCATCGTCGCGAAGACGATCACGGGATAGCCGCGGTCGATCTCCTCGCGGAAGAGCCCGTCCAGCGGAACCCCGCGCAGCTCCCGCACGAGAAGGTCCTCGCCGCATAGGTCCGCCCAGCGCTCGAGCCCCCGCCGGATCGCGGGCGCAAAGCATCCCCATCCGTCCGGGGTGCGCGGATCGCCGAGGTAGAAGTCCTGCGGATCCGCCGCTCTCCAGATGCCGTCCTCGATCCGGGGCTCCGGCGCACGCGGCAGACAATTGTCGATGAAGAAATCGGGGTCCACCGGATAGCCGAGCCATCCGAGGGCCAGGGCGGCCGTCACGCTCTCGCATCCCGTCGGCCACTTTTCATGCTGATCGAGCCACGGGCAGTCGAGAATTCTCGTCTCGTTCGTTTTCATGTGTTCTCCTCCTCCGGTTCTGCCGCCTCCGCGGTCTGTTTCGGTCCGTCGATCACAAAGAGCTTTTCCGCTCGGAGGATCGGGACATCGTCCTTCTCCATGGCGCGGGCGAGGGCGATGAACTGCCCGTCATGCCGCACGCGCACGAGGGTCCCCGGCGCAAAATCGGCGTGCAGTTTCTTTTGATAGAGATCGGCGCCGCCGCGGGTCAGTTTCGCGTAGAAGTCGTTCACCTCCACGGCGTCGAGATCCTCGAAGAGCGATTCCACGGGCAACAGCTTTGCCGCGCGCTCGGCGTAGGAAAGGGCTTCGAGCTCCTCAACGGTCACGGCGTCGTCGAGCGTGAACTTTCCCGTCCGTGTCCGCCGCAGGGCCGCCATCGCCGCTCCGCATCCGAGCGCGCGTCCGATATCGGCGCAGAGGGTGCGGATGTAGGTCCCCTTCGAGCACGCGACGTCAAGGGCGTACCGGTCGGCGGCGAGTTTTTCCACCCCGATCGAGTAGATTTCCACCTCGCGGGGCTGACGCTCCACTTCCCCGCCCTCCCGCGCGATGTCGACGAGCTTGCGCCCCCCGATCTTCACGGCGGAGTACATCGGCGGGACCTGCTGGATCCGCCCGACGAAGGACGCGCACACACGGCGCACCTCGTCCTCCTCCGGGATCGCGTCGGACGTTTCCAAAATCTCGCCCGTCACGTCCTCCGTGTCGGTGACGATCCCGAGGCGCATTTCGGCGCGGTAGGCCTTGTCGTGGATGATGAGGTATTCCGACGCCTTGACCGCCCGCCCGAGCAGGATGGGCAGGACCCCGGTCGCCATGGGATCGAGGGTCCCCGTGTGGCCGACGCGCCCGGTGTCAAAGAGGCGGCGGCAGGCGGAGATGATCCGGTGGGAGGTGACGCCCGCGTGCTTGTCGACGATGAGGACCCCGGACACGGAATCCGGTTTTCGCTTGGACATATCGTTTTTCTCCGGTTTTCGTTTTGCTGCCCCCATTATACCACAAACCGGACCGGCGCGCAAGTGCGGGATTCTCACTTTCCATCTTGCATTCTGCCGGACAAGATGGTATAATATAGAAAACGCGACTATCCCGCCCGAGGGGAGGCAATCCTCTCCGGCGGACCGATCCGATTGTGAGGATCCCATGCGACTGAAAACCATTACGATACTTCTCCTGTTTGCGCTCCTCTTCACCTCCTGCGCCGTGGTGCTGCGCGAGGCGGGATCCCCGGATCTCTCCCCGTCCACGGAGGAGCTGCCCGATCCGCCGGCCGTTACCGCCTCCGCGCCGGAAGAGGATCCCGTGTCCCCCGAGACGGAGCTGCCCGAAACGCTTCCGCCGGATCCGCCCGCGCCCGAACCGGAGCCGGAGCCGGAACCGGAAACGCTCCCGCCCGATCCCCCCGCACCGGAACCGGAACCGGAGACTCTTCCGCCGGATCCTCCCGCGCCCGAACCGGAGCCGGAGCCCGAACCGGAACCCGAAGCGCCCACCTATGTTGTCACCTCTGTCACCGCGCCTCCGGCCAAAACCTGGTCCGGCGTCGACGTCTCCTTCGGCGCGATCGGGGACATCCTCGTCCACCCGAACATCTATATCGACGCGGGCTACCGGAAGACCGCCGACAAAGCCTACGACTTCCTCCCGATGTTCTATGACGTCGCCTCCGCGCTCGCCGCACCGGACATCATGTTCGTCAATCAGGAGACCGTCATGGCCGGCGCGGACTGGGGATACACCGGCTGGCCGTGCTTCAACTGCCCGCGCGAACTCGGCACCGATCTCGTCTCCCTGGGCGTCGATGTCGTGAACATCGCGAACAACCACATGCTCGACAAGCTGGCCCAGGGGCTCGCCTCCACCATCGAGTTCTGGGAGACGCAGCCAGTCACCCTCCTCGGCGGATACAAGGACGAGGCGGACCGGCTGAACATCCGCACCACCGAAGCGGACGGCGTCGTCTTCTCCTGGCTCGCCTACACCCTCTCGACCAACGGGATCGTCAAGGCCGCCGATTCCCCGATCGTCATCCCCTACATCGACGACGATATGATCCTCGCCGACATCGCCCGCGCGAAGGAGGTCTCGGACTTCGTCATCGTCTCGATGCACTGGGGCTATGAAAACACGCAGGAGCCGAACGACGAGCAGAAGCGCCTCGCCCGCCTCATCGCAGATGCCGGCGCGGACCTCATCCTCGGCCATCACTCCCACACCCTGCAGCCGATCGAATGGCTCGACACCGACCGCGGCCCGATCCTCTGCGTCTACTCGCTCGGCAACTTCGTCTCCGGGATGGCGGCACCCGTCAACATGGTGGGCGGCATCCTGAACTTCCGCGTGATCTCGGACGAAGAAGGCCGCCTCCGCGTCACCGACGTCGTGATGAACCCCACGGTGTTCTACTACGGCATGAACTGGTACAACACCCACGTCTACCGCCTCGAGGACTACACCGAAGAGATCGCGGCGGGACACGGCGTCGCCATCTCCGGCTACCGGCTCACGCCCGCGGACGCCCGCAAAATCGTCCTGAACGCAATCGCCGAGGAATTTCTCCCGGCGTGGATGAAATAAGGGAAGAGAGAAGAGTGAAAAGTGAAAAGTTGTTGTAGAAATCTGCTGACGCAGATTTCAGATTAAACGATCCGTTCGTTTTTCCGAATCCGCACAGGCGGATTCCACCGAAGTTATTCACTCTTCCCTTTTCGTTATTCACTATAGAAAGGATTTTTCCATGCCCAAATACCGTAAATCCCGGGTCGACGGCGCGTTTGCCGAGGCAGTCTCCGAAATCCTCCGGGAGATCAAGGATCCCCGCGTTTCCGGCGTGATGCTCTCCGTGATGAACGCGGATGTCTCCGCCGACTTCAAATTTGCGAAGGTTTATTACTCCGTCTACGGCCAGCACGACGAAAAGGAGCTCGCGAAGGGGCTCAAATCCGCCGTGCCTTTCGTGCGCGCGCGCATCGCCGACATGCTCAACCTGCGCGTCAATCCCGACATCATCTTTATTCTGGACGACGGCATCCGGCGCGGCGCGGAGATCTCCGCCCTGCTCAAACAGATCGAACCCGAGCTCGAAGCCTCCGCCGCGCGGGAAGCGGAAGAGGCCCGGGCAAATGAGGAGGACGACGGCGATGCATGATTCCGCTGCCGAAACGGCTCCCTTCCCGACCGTCACCCTCGAAGAGATCGCGGACGCCTTCCCCTCCTTCGGCAGGACGCTGATCCTCACCCACGTCAATCCGGACGGCGACTGCGTCGGCTCCGCGTTTGCCCTCGCGCACCTGATCGAGGCGACCGGCAAAGAGGCGCGCGTCGTCTGTCCCACCCCGCTCCCTCGGCGGCTGCGCTTCCTCGCGGGAAATGACGAAACAGCGGACCGGACCGTTCTTGCAGCGGGCGAGGCCGAAGGATACGACACCCTCCTTGCGGTCGACGTCGCGTCCCCCGTCCAGCTCGGCGATTTCGCGCCCCTGATCCCGCGCGTCCGCTTCCTGATCGACCATCACGGCCTCGGCACCCCGTTCGCGCCGCACCTCGTCGATCCGAAGGCCTCCGCCGCCGGGGAGATCGTCAGCCGCCTCTACGCCCTCCTGCGGGACCGCGGCACCGTCCCCGTCCTCCCCGAAGCCGCCCGGTGCCTCTATGCCGCCATCGCCGCGGACACGGGCAGCTTCGCGTTCTCGAACACCACCGAAGAGACCATGCGCACGGCCGGCGCGCTCCTTTCGGAGATCAACGCCGACGCCGCGAAAACCGGCCGCCCCGATACCGCCGAGATCTGCCGCATCCTCTTCGCGCAGCGCACCTTCCGCGAACTCACCGCCGAGCGGCACACCGTCGAAGGCCTCCGGTTCTTCGAGGACGGACGCCTCGCCGCGGTGCTCTTCACACAGCAGAATCTCGCCGACTGGGGCCTGACCGAAGAGGACATCGGCAACGCCGTCGATACGCCGCGCGCGGTCGAAGGGGTCCTCGTAGCCCTCTCGCTCCGGCAGCAGAAGGCGGATCCGCGGGCATACAAGGTCTCCTCCCGCGCCAATGCCGACGTGAACTGTGCCGCGGTCTGCGCGCGGTTCGGCGGAGGCGGTCACGTCCGGGCCGCCGGCTGCACGATCACGGCCGATACCCCCGAAGAAGCCCTCGCCGTCGCTGCCGCGGCCTTCGGCGAAGCCATCCGTACCTGGACCGCGGATCACACCTGACTGCATCATGAAATTAAAACTGCTACACGCCGCCGACATCCACCTCGACAGCCCGTTCTCCGGGCTTGACAGCCGCTCGGCGGAAGCGCGCCGGGGAGAGCTCCGGTCCGCGTTCACCGCGATGATGACCTACGCCGCGAAGGCCGACACCGATCTCGTCCTCCTCTCCGGCGACCTCTTTGACGGCGATCTCGTCACCCGCGAGACCGTCGCTCTTCTCGCGCGCGAATGCGAGAACTACGGCCGCCCCGTCTTCATCGCCCCCGGCAACCACGATCCGGCCTCCCCGAACAGCGTCTGGCGGCGGGTCACCTTCCCCGACAACGTCCATATTTTCACGAGCGCCTCCCTCGACGCCGTCGATCTCTGCGACGCGGACGGGCAGGACACAGGCGTCACGGTCTATGGCTGGGCCTTCACGGGTCCCGATCTCGACGAGGTCCCGCTCGACGGCACGGCGGTCGACGATCCCGCGCGGATCAACCTTCTCGTCTGCCACGCGGACATGACCGATCCGCATTCCTCCGACTGTCCCCTCACCGCCGCGCACCTCGACGCGTTCGGCGCGGATTATGCGGCGCTCGGACACATCCACAATCCGCCCGCCCCGGGTCCCGCGTGCCGGTATGCCTATCCCGGATGCCTCGAACCCCGCGGCTTTGACGAGCGCGGGCCGAAAGGCGCGATCCTCGCGGAGATCGAAAAGATGGACGGCCCCTCGACCGTCAGCCTGCGGCGCATCCGGTTCTCGAAACGCCGGTACGAGCGTGCGGACTGCGACGTCACCGGATCGGAGACGAGCGCGGACGTCCGCGAATCGATCCGGCAGACGATCCTCTCCTTCGCCCGCGAGAGCGGCTGGGGAGCGGACACCTGCGCGGCCCTGCGCCTCACCGGATCGATTTCCCCCGGCCTTGTGCTCGACACGGAGACCCTCGCAGCCAATCCCCCCTGCGTCGGGAGCCTGCGCCTCGAGGACCGCACCGTCCCCGACGCCGATCCCGCCGCCCTCGCCGCCGATCCGGGCATCCGCGGCGCCGTGTACCGCGAACTGAAGCCCGCGCTCGAATCCGCCGATCCCCGCGAGCGGGAGGTGGCGATTCGGGCCCTGCGGTACGCCCTGCGCGCCATCACGGGCGAGAGAGTATAGGGAATTACGAATGATGAATTAAGAATGCAGAATGAAGCTGCGCTCCCTTCGCCGTTTCTTTCGTCTGCGCGGCAAGCTGTACCCCTTCACCCTGCGGCAAAGTAAAAGTGCAAAGCATAGTCTGAACATAAACGGAGGCTGTCCCGATGCCAAAGAAATACATCCTCGCCCTCGACCAGGGCACCACATCCTCCCGCGCCATCCTCTTCGACCGCGAGGAAAACCTCGTCGGCTCGCTCTCGCGCGAATTCCCGCAGATCTATCCCAGCGAGGGATGGGTCGAGCACGATCCCGCCGACATCTGGTCCTCCCAGTACGGCTGCATGACGGAGCTTCTCGCCCGCTGCGACGTCGCCCCCGGACAGATCGCCGCCGTCGGCATCACCAATCAGCGCGAGACCACCGTCGTCTGGGACCGCCGCACCGGTCAGCCCGTCTCGAACGCCATCGTCTGGCAGTGCCGCCGGACCGCGCCCCTCGTCGAGGAGCTCACGAAGGACGGCTGGGGGGAGATCATCCGGGAAAAGACCGGCCTGATCCCCGACGCGTATTTCTCCGCGACCAAGATCCGCTGGATCCTCGACCATGTCCCGGGCGCGAGAGAACGCGCGGAGGCGGGAGAGCTCTGCTTCGGGACGGTCGACACATGGCTCGTCTGGAAGCTCACGGAGGGCCGCGCGCACGTCACCGATCCCACCAACGCCTCCCGCACGATGCTGTACAACATCCGTGAAAACCGCTGGGATCCCGAACTGCTCGAACACTTCGGCGTCCCCGCAGCCATGCTCCCCGACGTGAAGCCCTCCTCCGGCATCTTCGGCTTCGCCAATCTCGGCGGCATCCCCGTCCCCGTGGCGGGCGTCGCGGGGGATCAGCAGGCCGCGCTGTTCGGGCAGGGATGCTGGAATCCCGGCGACGCGAAGAACACCTACGGCACCGGGTGCTTCCTGCTCATGAACACGGGCGGGGAGATCCGCAGAAGCGAGAACGGCCTGCTCTGCACCGTCGCCGCCACGCTCGAAGGGGAGGCGCCGCAGTACGCGCTCGAAGGCTCGGTCTTCACGGGCGGGGCGGTCACGCAGTGGCTCCGGGACGAGATGCAGTTCTTCCACGACAGCGCGGACATCGAGAAGATCGCCGAGAGCGTCCCCGATTCCGGCGGCGTCTATCTCGTCCCCGCGTTTACCGGGCTCGGCGCGCCGTGGTGGGACATGTACGCCCGCGGCACAATCACCGGGATCACCCGCGGGACAAGGCGCGCGCACATCGTCCGGGCGGCGGAGGAATCCATCGCCTACCAGTCCGCCGATCTCATCGCCGCGATGGAGCGGGACATGGGTGCGCCCATCCATGCGCTCCGGGTGGACGGCGGCGCGACGCGGGACGATTTCCGCATGCAGTTCCAGGCCGACGTGATCGGGAAGTCCGTGCTCCGTCCCGCGATCCGGGAGACGACCGCGCTCGGAGCGGCGACGCTCGCGGGGCTGGCGGTCGATTTCTGGCAGTCGAAGGAGGAGCTCGCCGCGGCAAGTCGTCTCGAGCGGGAGTTTGTCCCCGCGATCTCGGACGAGAAGCGGGAGGCTCTGCTCCGCGGCTGGCACGGCGCCGTCCGCATGGCGATGGGGCATGAATAATAGAAAAAGCGCATAAAATGCGAAATCCGGCCTTTTTCGAGGTCGGATTTCTTTATCGAGCACTGCTCGACGAATCGCTTATGCTTCTGCGACATGCCAGTTCCCGGCGGCAGCCGCAAGACGAGCTTCGATTTCCCGGTACGCGGGCAATGCGCGGAGGTTGTCGAAGTCCGGCTTTTTCATGCGATCCAGCATGTTGGACGCGGAGTTCTGCTCGCACCACAGCCCTACGTCTCCTCCGCCCGTCGCGCCGCGAAACAGCAGGGAGGTGTGGCGGTAGGAGTGCAGAGGGCTCTGGACGTAGTCGATAAACGCGAGGGCATGATCCGCGGCCTTCCCGAGGCAGTCGATCGCGTCGTCCGTCTCTCCCCGCCGGGCATGCCATTTCGCGAGATCCGTATATTCATCCTCCAGACTTCCGTGATGGAACGCACAATCTCCGTTCTCGAAGAAGAGCTTGAACATGGCGATGCACTTCTCAGCGACCTGCGCACGATCCTCGTCGCTGTAGGACGCCTCTGTCTCGTCGTCGCCGTACACAATGCCGTAGTGCATGGCTTCGTACAGAAGATTCAGAAGTAAAAAGCGGAGGTTCCGCGCCCGCTCTTCGTAAACCTTTCCCCGTGCGATATGCGTGAGAAAAACGTCCGAGGTCGTCCAGAGACCGGGCATTTGACGGGCCAGCTCCTCCGCGCGGTCGAGATTGCCCTTCTCTTGGTATGAGTAGATCATCTGCTGCATCGCGCCGGTCCGATAAGCCCCTTCCGTGGATTCCGCGAGAAGCTGTTCCCCGAGGGTGATTTTCAGATCGGGGTCGTCCGTCGCGTACATCAATGAATATTTGAGATCGGTGCTTTCCGGATACCGGCGGAAGGCTTCTTCCAGAATGGCAAGCTCTTCCTTCCGTTTTCCGTTGCGTCCGAGCGCGTCGGCCTGCTTTTTGATTTCCCCAACCTCCTCCCGCCGTTTTTCCACGTCCACGCCGAGCAGCCAGTCCGACGTGACGCCGAGAACGGCGCAGAGGGCAGGGATCGTCATGAGATCGGGGACGGTTTTGCCGCTCTCCCATTGGCTCACAGCCGATTCCGTCACCGCGAGCCGCTCCGCCAGCGCGTCCTGCGTCATGTCGAGGTCGCGCCGCGCCTTGCGGATGTTCTTTCCGATGGTT
>JAFZPN010000169.1 GCA_017550315.1 Clostridia bacterium | reverse complement strand
GGATAAGCCCGAGGCGGACGCGGAGCGCGTCAAGACCGAGCTGACGAAATACGAGCTGGTGCCCGAGGAATGGGGCGGCGACGTCATGTGCGTCCCGGTCTCCGCGAA
Organism: Clostridia bacterium; assembly: GCA_017550315.1. Lineage (GTDB taxonomy): Bacteria > Bacillota > Clostridia > Oscillospirales > CAG-272 > UMGS1696. The sequence goes on along the minus strand of JAFZPN010000169.1, from coordinate 13,105 downwards.
GACGGGCATGGGTCTGAACGACCTGCTCGAGAGCATCCTCCTCATCGCGGACGTGAAGGAATACAAGGCGAATCCGAAGAAGCGCGCGAAGGGCGTCGTGATCGAAGCGAAGCTCGACCGCGGCCGCGGACCGGTGGCGACGGTGCTCGTGCAGGACGGCACGCTGCATTCCGGCGACATTGTGATCGCGGGGACGTCGGTGGGCCGTGTCCGCGCGATGACGAACGACCGCGGGCGCACGCTGAAAGAGGCGGGTCCGTCGGTGCCGGTGGAGATCATCGGTCTGGCCGAGGTCCCGGTGGCGGGCGACGAATTCAACGCGGTCGAAGACGAGCGCATGGCGCGCGAGCTGGCGGATCAGCGGCGTGAAAAGGCGAAGGAAGAGCTGTTCAAGGCATCCGCGAAGGTGTCCCTCGACGACTTGTTCAGCCAGATCGCGGCGGGCGTGAAGGAGCTCAACATCATCGTGAAGGCGGACGTCGGCGGATCGGCGGAGGCGGTCAAGTCCTCGCTCGAAAAGCTGTCGAACGACGAGGTGAAGGTCCGCGTGATCCATTCGGCGGTCGGCGGCATCTCGGAGAACGACGTCATGTTTGCGGCGGCGTCGAACGCGATCATCGTCGGGTTCAACGTGCGTCCGGACAAGAGCGCGATCGATTCCGCGGAGCGTCAGAACGTGGACATCCGGACGTACCGGATCATCTACGAGTGCATCGAAGAGATCACGGCTGCCATGAAGGGCATGCTGGCGCCGCAGTACCGCGAGGTGCTCCTCGGCCACATCGAGGTCCGTCAGACGATCCGCGTGCCGAACGTGGGCATCGTAGCGGGTTCGTACGTACAGGACGGCAAGGTTACGCGCCAGTCGCAGATCCGGATCGTGCGGGACGGCATCGTCATCATGGAAGACAAGATCTCCTCGCTGCGCAGATTCAAGGACGACGTCCGCGAGGTGGCGCAGGGCTACGAATGCGGCATCGGGCTTGAGAAGTGCAACGACATCCAGGTCGGGGACATCCTCGAGGCGTATGTTATGGAAGAGGTCGAGCGCTGACCGGGCAGTGCCCGGCGACCTCGTGGCCGGGCTGTGCCCGCCCACGTATGACGAACTCGCCTGAAGGCAAGTTCGTTCACCAAAATAGTAAAGTGCGTACCTGAAAAGGTACGCATTTTCTATGATTCAAAACCAAACGAGGGAGGGACGGATTGCCACGTCGCAGGTCGCGGGACCTGCTCCTCGCAATGACACGCAAATATGCAGTGCGTACCAGGTTAACGCAGCGTAACCGTTTGTATACATACGTTATCGCTTCCGATCCTGTCGTGCAACACATAAGACTGTGTCATTGCGAGGAGGGACCCCCGGTCCCGACGTGGCAATCCGTTCTCCTTTTCCGGCTGCATCATAGAGAAGAAACGGTTGTGAAGCTGTATATCCCGTACAGCCGCACAACCGTTTTTTCATTGGAAACCGAAGGTTTCCTTCCTCAACTGTTCACTATTCACTTTTCGTTGTTCACTCTCATTCTCACTCTCCGTCCGCGCGCTTTTTCATACCTCTATACACTTCCCCAGCACGGTGGAATAGACATACGCGGCGGCGATCTCCTCCTCGAACATCGCGGAGCAGATTTCCCGGTAATACGTGAGCTGATTCCGGTGGCGCGAGCGCAGCTTTTCCGCGGCGAGAGCCGGATCCCGCATTTCCTCCGACGTGAGCCGGTCCGTCTTGTAATCGACGAGGATCAGGCGGCCTGAGTCGGGATCGCGGTACACGCAGTCCACCACGCCCTGCACCGTGACCCGGATCCCCCGGGCCCGCAGCTTCCCGGCAAAGGCCGGATCCGCGGTGAACCGCTCGGCCGGGAGCAGGACGTTGAAGCGGAATTCGCGCTTGACGAAGGGGGAGCGGAGCAGTGAATCGAGGAGGGCGCTGTGCCGGAACCGCTCGAGCTGCTTCACATAGAGGAGATCTGCCGACGCCGCGGACAGGTAGCGCTCCCCGCAGAGCCGCTCGATCTCCGCGCGGACGCCGTATTCCTTCAGACGGCGGTGATCCGTGAACTGCAAAAACACGTGCGTCGCCGATCCGCGGTCCGCCGGGGTGGCTTCGCGGCCTCCCGTGAGGAAGGTCGGACGGGCAAGGGCAAGCGCGGGGCGCGGTTCTGCGGATTCCCCGGGAATTTCCGGCTCTCCGGGCTCATCGAGGGTCAAAGTGATCCGCGCATCGCCGTCGGCATCGAGGATTTCCGGGGAAAGGCGCGAGACGGTGAGCTTCGCGGGCACCCGGCAGAGGTCTTCGTCTTCATACCGGTACGCAAAGCGGCGGCGGAGCTCTTCGAGAAATGCCTCTTTTTCGGCTGCCCGGCGGCGCTCTTCTTCGGACGGACCGGTCGGCTCTGCCGGTTCCTCCGGGAACATCGACATCTGGACCGGCTCTTCCGGGGCAGGATCGGCTGCCGTTTCGGCGGCGGATTCTTCCGGATTCTCCGGCACGACGATCGTCTCTGTGCGGACGTGCGTCGCTTCGACGGCCTCGCAGATCCACGCGAGATAGGATCCGGCGGTCGAGACGCGGTATCCGTCGGCGTAGCGGGCTTCGAGGGCGGCTTCGGCGAGGGTTTTGTCCGGGTTGGCGGATTTCCCGGTGACGATCAGGCGGTCCCGGGCGCGCGTCAGGGCCACGTAGAGCATCCGCATCTCCTCGGCGACCGCTTCGCGCGCGAGCTTTTCGGAGAGGGCGCGGCGCAAGAGGGTTTCGCACCGGGCCAGTCCTCCGGGATCGGGCAGAGTCATCCCGAGGCCTAGGGAGGGATCGTAGAGGACCGTGCGGCGTTCATCCTCCTCGTTCCGGCGTTTGGCACATTCGCAGACGAAGCAGACGGGGAATTCGAGGCCCTTCGCCGCGTGGATCGAGAGGATCGACACGGCATCCTTCGCCCGGACACCGCCGCCCGCATCCTCCGGGGCGGAGAGGAGCTCGTCCATGCCCTCGAGGAGGCCGGAGATCCCGCCGATCTTCGCGCCGACGCCGTTTTCGTAAGACCGGACGGCGGCGGAGAACCGGTTGACGGCATCCCGTTCCGCGCCGCTCTCCCGGATCCCGTCGAGGGAGAAGAAATCCGTGTCGGCGAGGAGGGTTTCGAGGTATTTGTCCGCCGGGAGGGAGCGCGCGATCCGCTTGTGGCGGCCGAGCCAGTCTACGGCACGGCGGCAGGAGGCGGCGAGGGCGAGATCGGTGTCGTCCGGCGGATTGTCCGCGATCGCGGCGACGCCCGTCCAGAGGGGCATGTCCCCGGCGGCCTCGCGGATCGCGATCATCGCGGAGAGATCGATCCCGAAGACCGGGGACCGGAGCGCGCCCGCGGTATAGACGTCCCGGAGCGGATTGTCGACGAAGTTGAGCAGGCACACGAGGAGGAGCACGGCGGGACTTTCTCCGAGCGGGACGGCGGTCTTCATGACGGCGGGGATGTGGTATTCGGCCAGCGCGTCGCGGTAGGCAGCCGCCGAGCGGTTGGAGCGCAGCAGGATCGCGAAATCCCCGGGGCCGAGGAGGGTCCCGTCGGCTGAATATTTCCCGATCATCTGCGCGATGCGTCCGGCGACATACAGGACTTCACGGTCGACCGCGGGGCCCTCGTCTTCCTCGCCGGGCTTTTTCCGCTTCTGCTCGATCAGGACCACTTCGGCGTCGGGCGCGGGGTTCGGATCGTCGGCGCGGGCGTGCACGAGGAGGTCGCCGTCCTCGCGGAAGCCGATGTTCCCGTAGGGGAGGAGGTGGCGGGAGACGGCGTTCGCGAAGTCCACGACGGGGGCGGCGCAGCGGAAATTCTCGCGCATGAAGAGGGCGCGGCCTTCGTCTCCCGTGAGGATCGGCCCCTCCTCCGCCTCCTCGGGGGAGACGGTCGGCCAGTTTTCGCGGTAGCGGGTGAAGACCGAGGGATCGGCGCCGCGGAAGCGATAGATCGACTGCTTGATGTCGCCGACCATGAAGCGGTGCGCATCGGGGGAGAGGGCGCGGAAGATGCGGTCCTGCACGTCGTTCGTGTCCTGATACTCGTCGATGAAGACGTACCGGAAGGCCCCGCCGATCTCCTCCGCGGCCCGGGTGCGGCGGCCTTCGGCGTCGAGGAAGAGGCGGAGGGCGGAGGTCTCGAGATCGCCGTAGTCGAGGGCGGCCAGGTCGCGCTTGCGGGCGGCGAAACGGGCGTCGAAATCGGCGAGGACCAGGGACGCGCGGCGCAGGATGCGGGAGGTGAGGGCGGCGGCGCGGGCGGCTTCCTCCCCGGATGCGGAGAAGAGATCCTTCGCGAGGGCTGCGTATTCCGTTTTCATCTCGTCGCGGAAATATTTGAAGGTTTCGGAGGCGTCGGTCGCGTCCGCCTTTTGGACGGTGGGCAGCCGCTCGAAGGTCAGGGACCGCACGGTATCGCGCAGATCGTCGTAGGAGGTCCCAGGTTTTGCGGCGGCGTCGCGGATGCGTCCGAGGGCATCGAGATGCGCGGCGCAGGTGGGGCCGTACTGCTTCGCGACCTTCGGGGACGAGGAAAGATCCCCGGCGAGGTCGGAGAAGACGGCGAGATAGTGTTCGGCAAAGGCGCGGGCGGCTTCCCGGATCTCCGTGCCGTAGGCGGTCGAGAGGAAATCCGCGCCGGACGAGAGCGCGTCGAGGGAATCGGCGAAGCGGGCGAGAGCCGCGGGATCCCCGCCGGAGGAGGCGAGCTTCGCGTCGAGCCAGAGGAGCTCCCCGTCGACGGCATCGGCGTCGCGCGCCTGCCCGAGGATGTCGCAGAGCTCGGGGAAGGAGGCGCAGGATTCCGTGGGTTCATCCCCCGTGCGGAAGGCGTCGTCGACGGTGTCGCGCATGATCTCGGCGCGGAGGGCGGAGATCGTCTGCTCGTCGAGGATGCGGGCGTCGGGGGAGAAGCCGAGGGTGGGGAAATAGGGGCGCAGCGCCTGATAGAGGAAGGCGTGAATGGTGGACACGCGCGCGGCGGGAAGGGCGGCGAGGGCGCGTGCGGCCAGGGAGGCGGTGCGTTCGTCGTCGGAGGAAGCGTCAAGGGCTTCGCGGAGGCGGCTCCCGATTCGCTCGCGCATTTCGGCGGCGGCGGCGCGGGTGTAGGTGACGACGAGCATTTCGGAGAGATCGGCCTCGCCGGAGAGGAGGAGCCGCGCGATGCGGGCGGTGAGAGCGGCGGTTTTGCCGGATCCCGCGGCGGCGGAGAGGAGAAGATTTCCGCGGGAATATTCGACCGCGGCCCGCTGAGCGGGGGTGAAGGACATGGGCATCGCGAGGGGCTCCTTTCTGTGAATGATGAATTAAGAATTAAGAATGAAGAATGTGGCGTGAAGCTGCACGCTGCTTGCCTGCCCCTTTGGGGAAGGTGGCACGGCGCAGCCGTGACGGAAGGGGCCAAACGCTCTGCACCGCACACGGCCTGCCCCTTTGGGGAGCCGACTTTGCGAGCCGGAAGGGGGGCAAACTCCCGCTTGCGGGAACTTCACTCCGAAGGAATTTCAGTGCGAAGCAAATTCATGCGGACCATTTTCTTTTCGCGGCGATTTCGGAAAAGGGGAACGGATTGCCACGTCGGGACCGGGCGGCCCCTCCTCGCAATGACACATTAAGTGCAGCGCGCTGTCGGGCACTGTTCAGCACGCAGCCATTCGCAATTCGTAATTCCCTCATTCCTCCCGCCGCCGGCAGATGACGCGGTGGGGGCAGGCGGCGCAGGGGTCGAAGTTCGAGATGTTCTGCGGGCGCGCTTCGGCGGAACCGGACCGGATCCGGTCGGCGATCTGTCCGATGACGCGGTCAACCTGTTCGCAGATCGCGCCGAACTCCTCGAGGGTCGCGAGGGAGGACTTGCCCTGTACGGAGAGGGAGCCGTCCTTGCCCTCCTTGACGGGGACGAAGCGGCCCGACAGGTCGCGGTCCATCGCATGGAGGACCTCTTCGTCGTTCAGCCAGACGCCCGTGCGCTCGATTTTGTCCTTCGCCAGATCCCTCGCTTCTTCCGCCGTGAGCAGGTGATCCGCCGACGGGGGCTGGGGCTTGACCGTGAAGTATACCGCGCCCGCCGGGATGCGCTCGGGTCCGGATCCGCGGCGGTTTTTTTCCTCCGGCAGGCCGTTCTTCCAGACCGCGAAGAGGTAGAGGAGCGTCTGCACATCGAGGCCGCGGGCGACGCGCTCGAGGGAGAACGATTTCGAGCCCGTCTTGTAGTCGACGATCCGGAGGTATTCCCGTCCGCCGTCCTGCCAGACATCCACGCGGTCCGCGACGCCGTCGAGGGTCACGTCCGCGCCGTCCGGGGTATGGATCACGAGGGGATCCGCGCCGGGCTTTTCGTTCTCCCGGCCGGGGTGTCCGATCGGCATCTCGAACGCGGCGGGGCGGAACGCGCTCTGGGCCATCTCCTCCGAGATCGCGCGCAGAAAGACGAGGACGTGCCGCTCGAGACGGCGGAACAGATAGGTCAATCGCCCGTCGGAGGAGAGGTCCCCGCCCGTCGCCTGACCGAGGGCGTCCATGTACTCCCCGATGATGCGGGAGGCCGCCGCGCGCATCTCCTCCTCGGAGACGGGGGTGTCGGACGGCGGGACTTCCGTGAAGTAGCGCTCGAGGACTGCGTGCACGAAGGTGCCGACGTCCGCAGCCGTGATCCGGGCCTCCGCGGGCTCTTCGAGCTTGACGCGGTACCGGCACGCGTATTTGAACGGGCAGGTGAGGAAGGCCTCGATCCGCGACTGCGAGAGGCGCATGCGGCTTGACGCACCCTTAGCCGCTGCCGGCGCGATGCGGTCCGAGACGCCCGTGAGCGGTACGCCGGCCTGCGTTCCCGCGCCGATCAGGGTGCGCAGGAGGGCCTGCTCTTCGGGATCCGGGCGGCGCGAGAGGAGGTATTCGGCGGTCGCGGGGTGGTAGAGGATCTCCGAGAGCGGCAGTTCTCCGAACGATCGGACGCCCGGACAGCCGGAGGAGGAGAGGATGTCCCCGATCCGGCGCGCGCCCTCCGAGAGGGTCTTTCCGCCGTCCGCGGGGGCGAGCAGGAGGAGGGTTTCGGAGGCGGAGGCAGCGGTGCGGTAGAACATAAACGCCTCGCGCGCCGACTGCATGGCGGTGTCGGGACCGCCGATGGGGAGTCCGGCGGCTTCGAGGATCTGCTTGTCGCGGTCGTCGAAGAAGGACGGGCCGTCGCTCACCGAGCCGGGGAATTCGCCGTCGGTCACGCCGAGCATGATGACACAGCGCGCCTCGTCGAACCGGACCCCGGACGCGCTTCCGAGGACGACCTCGTCCTGCCCGGTGGGGATGGTGCCGGTGTCGAGGGCGGCGGCCGCGCGGGAGAAGAGCCCGGCGAAGCGTCCGGCGTCGAGGGCGGTGTCTCCGAGGAGGTCGACCATCGAATCGAGGATTCTGCACACGGCGTCCCAGCTCGATTCCGCGCGCATGGCATCCGCCGGGAGACCGAGGGCGCGGCAGGCATCCCCGAGCTCACACAGGCGCCTGGCGATGTCGTAGTCCTCGGCGAGGGCGACGATCCCCGCGGCGATGTCGCGCACCGGAGCCGGCCCCTCCGCGAAGAGCGAGAGGAAGCGGTCGAGGGGCGGGATCACGCGGTCCTTCACGGCGTTTGCCTCGTCGAGGAGGGCGCGCGCGGCGGGGGTAAATTCCGTTTTGTACCCGGCGGGGTTCATCGACCAGCGGGGGACGGTGAACATGCGGCGTCCGCGGATGTTCCAGACGGCGGCGTACTGCTCGAAGGCGTCCTCGGCAAAGGCGGAGAAGGGGGAGGAGGTTTCCGGGGAATTCCCGGGATCCGCATCTCCCGCGGGGGTGAGCCCGGTCTTGATGAGGCGCAGGACGTCGCGGCGCTGCCAGCCGTTCGCTTCGACGGAGAGGGCGGCGAGGACGAGGCGCACGGCGGGGGAATGCGAGACGGCGGTCGATTCGGAGAGGAAGCAGGGGATCCCATGGGCGCGGAGGACGGCGTCGGTGATGCCCGCGCGGGTGTCGATGTTCCGGGCGACGACCGCGATGTCCCGGCAGGCATAGCCCTCGCGCAGGAGGCGGTCGATGCGGGACGCGCAGGCCTCGGCCTCGTCCCAGAGATCGGCGCAGCGCTGGATCTCGACGGTGTGCCGGGCGGCTTCCGGGATTTCCGGGGCATGATCCGGATCGGAAGAAAAGGCGGATCCGGCGGCGTAGCGGAAGAGATTTTCCTCCACCCGGGCGAGGAGGGGGGCGTTTTTGTGGCGGTGATTTTCCGTCAGGGCGATGCGCTCGAAGGGGATGTTTGCGCGGTTTGCGAGCCGGACGGCGGTTTTATAGAAATCCCGGACCTCGGCGAACTGGAATTCGTCGCCGGAGAGGGCGTCGGCGGGCGGACAGGCGAAGGTGACCCACACCTCGTCGGCCTGGCGGAAGAGGAGGTCGAGGATCTTTTCCTCGGGCGCGGTGAGGGAGAAGAACGAATCGACAAAGACCGCCTTTCCCCGGAAATAGGGGTGGAGGCGGAGAGAGGCGAGAAGATGATGAAAGAGGTCGCCGCGGTCCATCCCCGGGGCATGAGAGGCGTCGGCAGCCGGTTCGTGCAGGAGCTCTTCGTAGGCGGCGTAGACAAGGACGGCGTCGCGCATCCGGTGGAGGAGATCGCCGGAGGAATCCCGGTCTGGGTCGGTGTCGCCTGAGAGGGCTTCGAGGCGGTCGAGAACGGCAGCCGCGTCGGCGGGGGAGATGCCGGCGGTCTTGAAATCGTCGACGGCACGCAAGAGCTTCGGGAGGGAGCGGTCCTCGCGCGCGCCGGCGTTTTTCGCGTTCTCGGGCGCGCGGTAGACGGTGAGCGCATCGCGGACGGAGAGCATGGCGCGCCAGACGAGGAGAATGCGGGATCCCTCGTCGAGGATGGAATCGGCAAGGCCGCCGTACTCGCGGAAGACGGAGTTGGCGAGACGGGTGAAATTGGTGATTTCGAGGCGCAGGTTGGCGGAGGCGGGGAGGCGCGCGGCCATTTTGGTCTCCCACGCGACGGTCTGCTGCTCGGGGACGAGGAGGACGACGGGGCGGTCGGTGGCGGCGATTTCGCGGGCGATCTCGTCGGCGATGCGCGCGGTTTTGCCGGTGCCGGCGCGGCCTAAGACAAAGTGCAGCATGGGTCCTCCTTGAAGAATGAATGAAGAATTAAGAAATAAGAATGAAGAATGACAGAGTGCGGTGCAGAGCGTTTGGCCCCTTCCGTCACGGTGAAACCGTGACACCTCCCCCAGAGGGGGAGGCATACAACGTGCAGTGTATGGAAGTTCATTCTGCATTCTGCATTCTGAATTCTTAATTTTCTTGCCTCCGCGTAAACTGCTCCGCAGCGGACATGACGGCGAGGCGGGCGCTTTCGTACGTCAGGCCGCCCTGCATGAAGGCCGTATACGGCGCGCGCATCGGCCCGTCCGCCGAGAGCTCGATCGACGCGCCGCCCGTGAACGCGCCCGCCGCCATGATGACGGGATCCGCGTAGCCGGGCATGTCCCACGCCTCGGGGGTGACATGCGCGTCGATCGGGGAGGCCGACTGGATCCCGCGGCAGAAGGCGGCCAGCCCGGCGGGAGATCCACATTCCACGCACTGCACGATGTCCGAACGCCGCTCATCCCACGCGGGGGTGACCCGGCATCCGAGCTCCGCAAACAAATACGCCGCGAGATGGGCGGTCTTCATCGCCTGGGCGACCGTATGCGGGGCATAGAACAGCCCCTTGATGAGGTTCCGGTTCTGCCCGAGCGACGCCCCGACGTCGAGCCCCACGCCCGGGGAGGTCAGGCGGCTGCCGCATAGCCGGACGCATTCCGCATGGCCGACGATGTACCCGCCGACGTCCGCCATGCCGCCGCCCGGATTCTTGATGAGCGAGCCGGCGATGAGGTCCGCGCCGGTCTCATCCGGCCTGTTCGGGTCCGCGAAGGTCGGTTCGGCCGTTTCGGTGAATTCGCCGTAGCAGTTGTCGACCATGAAGACGGGCGGGCGGATGCCGAGCTCCGCGGCGAACTGTTTCACGCAGTACGCGGCGTGCCGGATCTGACGCGCGGTGAGCGTCGGGCGGTCGGCGTAGCCCTTCGAGCGCTGAACGTAGACCATTTTGAGCCGCTCTCCCGCCGTGCGCATGGCTTCGCGGATCGCCGGGAAATCGAGGGGATCCGCGGGATCGGCCGTCAGCGCGACAGAGCGGAAGGCGACGCCCCAGTCCGCGAGCGAGCCTTCGCCGTCGGGGGCGGGACTGCCGTCCGCGTCGATGCCGATGACGGGGAGGATGGTGTCGTAGGGGACGCCCGAGACCGAGAGCATCGTGTCGCCGGGGCGGAGGATGCCGAAGAGGGCGACCGTGAGGGTGTGGGTGCCGGAGAGGAGGGAGGGGCGCATGAAACCGGCGGGCGCGAGGAAAACGGCTGCCGCGAGGGCGTCGATGCGGTCGCGGCCCACGTCGCCGTAGCCGTATCCAGTGGACGGCGCGAAGAGGGCCTCGGAGACCTGCGCCTCACGGAAGCAGTCGAGGACGTGTTCGGTGTTTTCGCGCGCAATGCGGTCGATGTCGGAGAAGATCGGCGCGAGGATTTCCTCGGCGCGCGCGGTTTTTTCGCGGATGGAAGAAGAGATGTGCATGTGACGTGCTCCTTGGCAAGGCGTTTTTCTTCTTTTGTTTTCCTTATTCTGCGCGCTGGTGCTTGCGGGCGGTACCCGCAGACAAGCAACGGACTCGCTGGCGCAAATCCGTGCGCACTGCACAATGACAAACTGTAGCGGAAGTCGTGACACAACCCACACCCATGGAGTTTTCCTGCGCCTTTCAAAGGGAACGGATTGCCACGTCGCAGGTCTTAGGCCCTGCTCCTCGCAATGACACATAAAGTACAGTACGCAGACGGAGAGTACCGTGCGCACCCGAACGATACGCACTTCCAGTATTGGTGAACGAACTTGCGTCAGCGAGTTCGTCATCCGTCCCCGGGCACTGCCCGGCGCGTGTGCTTCCCCGCTTCCAGCCAGATCAGCAGCACGCTGATGTCCGCGGGGTTGATGCCGGAGATGCGCGCGGCCTGGCCGACGGTGAGGGGCCGGACCTTCGCGAGCTTCTGTGCCGCTTCGAGACGCAGGCCCCGGATCGCGGAATAGTCGACGTCCGCCGGCAGCTTCGCGCCTTCCGCCTTGGCCTGCCGCGCGACCTCTTCCTCTTCGTGCCGGATGTACCCTTCGTACTTGATTTCCGTCGACACGCGGTCCGCCTGGCTGCGCGAGAGGGCGGGACGGGCGGGATCGTAGGGAGAGAGCGCGGCGTAGTCGAGCTCGGGACGCCGGATCAGGTCGCTGAGACTCGTCCCGGATGAGAGCGGAGCGGTGCCGCGCTCTTCGAGGAGGGAGTTGATCCCTGAGGAGGGGCCGATGTGCGTATGCCCCAGGCGCTCGACCTCGGCGCGGACTTCGCGGGTGCGTTCGAGGGAGGCTTCGTACCGCTCATCCGAGAGCAGGCCCGCGTAGTGCCCGTATGCCGCGAGACGCTCTTCCGCGTTGTCCTGCCGGATCAGGATCCGGTATTCGCTCCGGCCCGTCATGATCCGGTACGGCTCGTTCGTCCCCTTCGTCACGAGGTCGTCAACCAGGGTGCCGAGATAGGACGAATGCCGCGGCAGGACGATTTCGGGCATCCCGCGCACGTACAGCGAGGCGTTCATACCGGCCAAGAGTCCCTGCGCCGCCGCCTCCTCGTAGCCCGAGGTCCCGTTGAACTGCCCCGCGCCGTACAGCCCGCGGATCCGCTTGAAGCCGAGGGTCGGCGTGAGTTCGAGCGGATCGACGCAGTCGTATTCGATGGCGTAGGCATAACGCATCACCTCGGCGTGCTCGAAGCCCGGCAGGGTGTGCAGCATCGCGAGCTGGACGTCCGCCGGGAGGGAGGAGGAGAAGCCCTGGAGATACAGCTCCTCGTTGTCCTTTCCCATCGGTTCGAGGAAGAGCTGATGCCGCTCCTTGTCCGCGAAGCGCACGACCTTGTCCTCGATCGAGGGGCAGTAGCGCGGCCCGGTGCCGTGGATCTTGCCGGAATAGAGCGGCGAGCGGCGGAGGTTTTCGCGGATGACGCGGTGGGTCTCGGCGTTGGTGTAGACGACGTGGCAGGGGATCTGATGGATTTGGTTGAGCGATTCGGGATCCGTGCGGGAGGAGAAGGGCGTGATCCACTCTTCGCCCTCCTGGATCTCGAGGCGCGAAAAATCGACCGAGCGGCGGTGTACGCGGGGCGGCGTCCCGGTCTTGAAGCGCATCAGGGAGATGCTCATCGCGCGCAGGCAGTCGTTCAGGCCTTCGGCGGGGAGGGAGTTGTCGGGTCCGGCATGGCGGGAGACGTCGCCGACGTGCGTGAGGCCGCCGAGGTAGGTCCCGGTGGAGATCACGACGGCGCGGCAGGAAAAATCTCCCATCGGGGAGGCCGTGATGCCGATAACGCGCGGGATGCCGTCCTCGTCCGGTTCGGTGAGGATGCCCGTGACCTCGCCCTGGATCAGCGAGAGGTTCGGCGTCGTCTCGATCGTGTGCTTCATGAGGGCGGAGTACGCGCGGCGGTCGGCCTGGATGCGCTTGGACCGGACGGCGGCGCCCTTCGAGGTGTTGAGGGTGCGGGACTGGAGGGTGACGCAGTCCGCGGCCCAGCCCATTTCCCCGCCCATCGCGTCGATCTCGTAGACGAGGTGGCCTTTGCCGGTCCCGCCGATGGAGGGATTGCAGGGCATGTTCGCGACGGCGTCGAGGGAGAGGGTGAAGAGGGCGGTGGAGAGCCCGGTCCGCGCGGAGGCAAGCGCCGCTTCGATGCCGGCATGCCCCGCGCCGATGATGATGATGTCGAAGTTCATAGTTTTATGCTGGAATTAAGATGAACGGTGAATTAAGGATGAAGAATGAAGAATTAAGAATGGAAGCGTGAAAAATCACCGCATAGGTAAGTCAAGAATGTCAGCGCATAGGTAAGCCAGTGGTGAATAGGGAAAGAGAAGAGGAAGTTAATTCAGCGAACTTTGAGGGTAAGCCGACGGGGAAAATAGACCGGAGAGGGAAAAGACT
>JAFZPN010000168.1 GCA_017550315.1 Clostridia bacterium | reverse complement strand
TCTCCCACTCTTCGCCGTCGTTGGAGCCTTCGATCATCGCGCCTTCAAAGCGTTCGTTCCAGTTGGCGTCCACGTAACGGGACAGGATCACGACCTTTTCGAGGATGTAGGGTTCGTCGAATTCCATGCCGCAGTAGCCGTCCGCAACGCCCAGCGGATCGAAGAAGGTCGCCGGGTCGCCGTCAAACGCGGATGCCGCGCCGGAGCCGACCGTGCCGTCCCAGCCGGTCTCGTTGCCGATGACCTTGCCCATCATGAAGTTGCCGGATTCGCCGGAGGACGGGTAAGCGGAGGAAGTCTCAGCCGCGGGTGTCTCGGCAGCGGGCGCCTCGGATGCGGATTCGCCCGTCCAGACCTTGACAAGGCCGACTTCGTTCAGCGCAACGGTCTTTTCCCAATACGGTCTTCCGTCGTAGGTCTGCCACGAGGTGAAGGTGTCGCGGTTGTTGTCGGCGTCGTGGTCGTCGTCCACGGAGATGTTGTAGCCGATCTTCATGCCGGCGGCATATTCAAAGCCGGACGTCATGACCGGTACGGCAACCTCGACGATGTATCCGTCCGCGGTGCGCTCGGCGGCCATTTCCGCCTGCCCGTAGACGTTCTTGTTGCCGGTGTAATAGTTGGTTCCGCCGTCGGCGTTGCAGAAGATGTGCCAGTCGCCGTCCGCTTCATTGAAGGATTCCTTGCCGGAATTGGTCTCGGAGACCCAGAAGTTGATGCCGTTGGTCGTGGACTTCGCGTCGGAATCCATCGTCTTGTCCGTGATGACCGACAGGAGGTACAGGGTGTCCTCGGTCCAGAGGACCTTGGTGTACCCGCTCGCGACGTCGATGTCGATCAGATCCGCGAGCTCCCATTCCGCATTTTCATAGATCAGGGCGTACATGGCTTCGGTGGTGTCCCACACGTCGTCGATGCTGCCGTCGATCACGGGGATCTTCGACGCATAGGCGGCATAGGCATCGGCCTCCACCGTGACTTCTTCGGAAGCGGCGGGAGCAGCAGCCGTTCCCGCACCGCCGAGGGTCGCGAAGCCCCAGATGCCGGAGTTGTTCGAGGCGTCGTCCGTTTCGTCGGACCAGCCGAGACAGTAGTCGCGCGTGCCGCCGGGAATCGAGTCGTTATACTGGAAGTCGAGGGTGAATTCCACGCCTTCCTTCAGTTCGAGGATGCGGGGGACGTACTTGAACTCGATGACGCAGGTGGTGGCCGTCGGGAAGGTGTAGGCGAGCTCGTAGTCCGCCGGAGCCACGCCCTTGCGCGGGATCATTTCCCAGCCGTCCTCGGGGATGAGGGCGATCTGGCACTGCTGATCGGTCCAGGTCGGGTCACCGTCGCCGATCTCGTCGATGTAGAGGTAGATGGAGTCGTTCTTCCAGTCGCCGACGGAGGATTCAAACGCGAATTCGTCGTCGGTAATTTCAAAGAGGAAGTAGAGCGCGGTATTGTCGTAGAGCGCGGAGGCATACACGGAGCAGGTGTCGGGGAGCGTGTATGCGTCGACCTTCAGGTCGCCGGCCTTGCAGTAGCCGAGCTGCTGACGGTCCGCCGTCGCCCAGACGTCGTCGATGGCGCCGTCGATCTTCGGGGTGCCGGTCGCGATGGTCATCTCTTCGCCGAGCGCGGAGGCGCTGACAGCCAGAGAGATCATGACGAGCGCGGCGAGAAGCGTGCAGAGCAGGAATCTTTTCATGATGGAGTCCTTTCTTTATTTTTTAAAGTATTCCTTACCTGCATTATACATCATCCCACCGGATTTGTCAAGGCATTCGTGCAGGGTTCGCAATCTTGCTGCCGCCGCGCGTTTCCCGCCTCAGCCCCCGGTTGTTCCGACTCAAAACCCAATCCAACGCGCCTACTTTCCGGGAGGTGACGAGCGGCAAACGGGAATCCCCCTGCGCGACCGTCCAACTATCGGTTGGAAAAATTTTCCACGTCCAACCTTTTCTCTCTTGCATCCGGGCGGGAGAAGCCGTATAATGGAATCAGCATAAAGAACAGGAGGCGTAAACATGAAGCTGAACGAAAATATCGCGGCCTTGAGAAAGAAAAAGGGCCTGACGCAGGAAGAACTGGCACAGGTCTTCGGCGTGACGAATCAGGCAGTGAGCAAATGGGAGAGCAGTCAGAGCTGCCCGGACGTCGCGCTGCTGCCGGAGATCGCGGCGTTTTTCGGCGTGTCCGTCGACGCGCTGATGGGCGTGGAACCGTCGCTGACAAGAATCGTTTCGGCGGTGGAGGAATATGTGAATCCGTCAGGCGGGGATTACCTGCCTGACGCAAAGATGTGGGAGGCGTCCGTGGCGGCGTTTGCGGGATGGTTCTGCGGCGATCAGGACGGAGAAGAACGGGAGCGTTTGCTGAAAGAGAAACCCGTGAAGGGGACCGCATGCTGGTCTTACGGGCCGGACGGAGGCGGACTTTTTTATCCGCCGGGGATGTTCATTTTTCAGACTTCCGAGGTCCTTCCGCTTCCGGAGGGACGTGATCACGACAACGCGCTGAATTTCTGCCGCTGCTTTGCAAAAGAAGACAACTGGCGCATCCTCCGGGCTCTGACATGGGACATCCACAAGAGCGCGGTGGAGCTGGCGGCGGAAACGGGGATGGAAGCGGCGGCGATCGAAAAAGCGCTTGCGGAAGATTTCGGCAATGTTGTCCATTCAAAATACATCCTCGGACAGACCCGCTGGTCGGTCTTCGGATGGGTCAAGCCGCTTCTCTGCATTTTGGGGTATTATTGATCCGCGTCTTCTCAACCCCCGGTTGATCCCAACCCGAATACAAATCCATTGCGCCCGGCGTTTGGATCTGGTATAATGAAACCAGAACGGAAGCCGGGCCCGCTTTTTGTTCGGATTTGAACAGGACAGGAGAAGAATTGAATGGAACACATCGGACAGAAAATCAAAGACCTGCGCAAGAGGGCCGATCTGACGCAGGATCGGCTGGCGGATTATCTCGGCGTATCCCCGCAGGCGGTCTCGAAATGGGAGGTCGGATCGGCGTCGCCGGATCTGGCTCTCATTGCGCCACTCTGCCGGGTCCTTGGATGCACGTCGGACGAATTACTCGGGATCGAGGCGACAGAAGACGAAGAAGAGGCGAAAGAGCTCAGCAAGGAATTGATGAAACTCGGAGGACCGAACGATCTTAATCGGTTTGAGGAAATCGTCGCCCTCGCCGCGCAGAAATACCCGCGGAACGAACAGATCTCGTACAGGATCGCGGAGACGGAATATTGGACGTTCGGCGGAATGAAGGGAAAAAGCGAGGAAGAACGCCGGCGGAAAGAGGACGCCGAAAAACGCCTGCTCGCGCTCCTTGCCGACGGAAAAAACGAAACATGGAAAACCTATGCGGCATCCCAGCTCTTCCACATGCGGATGAAGGACGGCCTGCGCGAAGAGGCGAAAGTCTTCGCAGAGCAGTCCGGTCCGTTCAGGGACATGCACCTGCTCGGATGCCTCGAGGGCGAGGAATGGCAGAATGAACAGCAGTTTCTGGTTTACAAGTCGCTGAACTGGCTGCGCAATTACCTGAATATGCGCGGAGACCGCGAGCATCATCTCCCTTCCTACGAGGCGGCGGAGGCGGTCGTCAAGGCGATCGTCAAGGACGGCAACTACGTCATGTACGCGCGGGATCTTTCGGTGAGCGCAGTGAATCAGGCGCGTCTTCTCATCGAAGCGGGCGAATACGGACGCGCCGTAGAGAAGCTGCGGGATCAGGTCGAATACGATGAACAGTGGTACCGGATCGTCCGTGCGGCAGCGGAAGACCCCGGGCGGTTTCTTCCCTACACAGCGCCCGTTCTCGATCGCTGGGGCGAAGGCGCGGGGGATTTGTTCGACCGGGAAGACGCGATACTTCCCGCGGGTTGGAACTGGCGGAAGGAAAGAGCGAAGTTTTTGAAAACGGCTCCGATCTACGCCACTCTCCGTGATCGGGAGGACTTCAAGGCCCTCATCGCGGAGCTGGAAAGCGGGGCAGACAGCGAAAAGGAGGAAAACGTATGACGGGAATCGGACAGAAAATCAAAGATCTGCGCAAGAAAGCCGACATGACGCAGGACCGGCTGGCGGATTATCTCGGCGTGAGCGCACAGGCTGTCTCCAAATGGGAGGTCGGTTCGGCGTCGCCCGATCTTGCGCTCATCGCCCCGCTCTGCAAGGTGCTCGGATGCACATCGGATGAACTGCTCGGGATCAGAACGGGGGACGAGGATTCGCGGGAGCATGAGCTCTATATGATGGCGAGCGGCAACGACGGCAATCCCGACCGCTTCGACACCCGCCTGCACCTTCAAAAATGCCTTGCCGCCGTGGAAGAATACCCGCGCAACCTATGGCTCCACTACTACTGCGCCATGAACGAGATGATGCTGCCCGACGATCTGTCTCCGGCGGAAGGGCAGGCGAAAACCCGCCGGGAGCACGTAGAAGCCGCCGAAAAACGGTACCGCTTCATTCTTGAGGAGACGGAGGACGACGGCCTCCGCGCCTGCGTGATCAACAACCTCGTCCTCTTCCTCGTGCAGGAAGGGCGGCGGGAGGAGGCGGCGGAGCTGGCGCGGTCCTGTCCGACGAGCGGAAAGCTTTCGCCGGATTTTCTGCTGCTCTACTGCCTGGAAGGGGAGGAGGGCGAGCGGCACTGGCAGTGGTATGTCAAAGGTAAGCTCATCGAATTGCTGCTGGCGCTGTCCCGCAGGAGGGAGAATCTCGCCGCGCTGGAGGCGATCGAGGGCATTCTCCGCGTCATGCTCCCGGACGGAAACTATCTTGGGTTCTACAACGATCTTTATTTGTCGCTCGAAAAGCAGGCGGAGCTTCTGACAAGGGCGGGACGTTACGACGAAGCCGTGAAAAAGCTCGCCGAAACCTGCGAAACCTGCCGGAGGCTCGACGCCGTCAACTCCCGCGTCGGAGAGACCCTACCCTATACCGCGCCGTTGTTCGATCTTCTCGACAGCACCATGCCGTTTTTGTCCATGGCGAACACGGCGACGCAGGACGCGGTTTACTGGCTCAGACACCCTTGCTTCGACCCCCTCCGGGAGAGGGAGGACTTCAAAGCGCTCATTGCGGAACTGGAACGCGGGGAGAAGGCCGAAACAGGCGAGGCGTAAGGTTTTGCGGGGTTCGGCCTCCCCCTCTTGACATTCTCTATGACTGGTTTGAGCCTTCGGACATTTTCTGCTTTTTCATTAATTTCATAAGGAAAATTCTCACAAATGCTTGACAAAGAGGATGAAATTTGGTATGATATACCATCAATTACGTTCTCTTGAACCTGTTTGGGGGTTGGTCATGAAGTTTCTCATACAGTTTTTCCGAAAACAGATGGAAAAAGCCATGCGCGCGATCGAGTACCGGGAGGCGCACCCGAAGCAAATCCTGCGAAGAGAGGATGCCTACCCGTTTGTCCTCCTTGTCATCGCCGTCATTCTCGGCTGGGGCGTGGTCAAGACCCGCGACTTCGAAGGCGCGCTCGTCCTCGTCAAGTGGTTTCTGATCTGCCTCTTTATCGCCGTCACGTACACGCTGGGAACGATGTGTCTCGCCCGGCTCCTCTGGGACCGGAAGCGTAACTCCCTCAGAACACCGTATTATATTCAAACCAAACCGAAGCAGATGCAGGACGAATTCCGGCTCCCGGAAAAGCTGAAAGGCAGGAAGGGGGAGACGAACCCTCGCCTGCTCTTCCCGGAAGGCGCCCACCGCATGCCGCTCCCGAACGATTATGTTGCCGCTTATGACGCGACGCTCGGAAAGGTCCTGCACGCAGACGGCGTCCCGCTGTACACCGAAGACGCGGACGTGATCCGGTATCGCGCCGATCTGTTCCGCGAACTGTATGAAAACCGCCCATTCAGAGAGGCGCTGACCCGTTTCGCAGATGCCTATCCGGTTAGCATCTCGGACAAGTCCTTCCGGGAGTCGCTCGGAGATATGAGGGCCCGGCAGGAGGCCGTCCGCGCGCTTGCGAAGGAGCTTGACCGGCTTCTTCCCCGCTCCGCTGCGCTAAAAACGCTGAAACAGTATCTGGCGGACTGTTCCGATGCGATCGGGCGCGCGGAAGAGGCGTTCGCAAATCTGCCGGAGGATCTATACCACGTGCAGAGCGTCACGCTCGCCGTAAACCTCGACAGCGGCGGATTCGCGCACGAGGCGGGGATCGTCGCGCTGCATACGGAACCGTTTGAAAACACGGACGCCGTGCCCCTCCTCCGTCCCGATCCCGAGCGGTATGATCTGACGCTGGATTTCAACCGGGAACTGATGAACTGCGTCGACCGCATGCTCGCGGAATCGTTCCGGCAGCTGCGGATCCGCATGGAAGAGCTGCGCGAGGCGGAACTACCGGACGATTATGTGGAGGATATCCGGTTTGCCGCGGAATTCACCGCGTTTCTGTGCGCCCTTGACCGATGCGACGTGCGCTTCGCCGCATCGGATTCCGCGGATAACGGATGGGGGGACGCGGACATCCCCGAGCTTCTCCATCAGCAGCGTCTCGGGTATCGGACGGACGTCCCCGCCGACGCATCCGGACACTCCGCCCAGGCGTTAAAACCGTTCGGATGCAAGGTACTCCGAAAGGCTTGACATCCCCCCTCCGCGGGTGCTATAATGAAGCCGGAAATTCGGTTTCAGGAGGCTAAGATGGACGTTTCAAGAAGCTACTCGCTCGGCGAATACATCCGTCCGCTCTGGGTCGGGGATACGGTCGTGCACGAGACGGTCCTGTTCCGGGAGGACGAGCGGGAGGCAAGGCTCGCCTTTCCGATGGACGAGATCGGCGGGGTCTATACGGCGGACCTCGGGACGGAATTCGAGGAGGGCCGGGATTATCTGCTCCGGGACGGATCCCTCGTCCGGCCGGAGGGTTCCCGGATGCCGTTCATCCCGCTCGACCGCTTTTATCCGGCGGAGCACCGGGACGGTCAGGACTTCGGCTGCACGGAAGAGGGCCATCCCTTCCTCGGCTTCGGCGAAGGGGACGCCATGATCCGCTTCATGGTCGACGTCACCTACCGCCACGCGGCTGTCTGGGACGGTCCGATCCCGCCGCCGCAGACGGACAAGTGCGTGCGGTTCCTCGATAAGCTCGCGCGCGGGGAGGAGGCGACGATCCTCTTCTACGGCGACAGCATCACGACCGGGGCGAATTCGTCCGACGTCGTCGGTGTGCCGCCCCATGCCGAGCCCTTCCCCGTGATGACGGCCCGCGCACTCGCGGAGAAATACGGCTATACCCTCTCGATCGACGTGGTCCCCTACGGTCCGGTCGATCCGGTGAAGAAGACCGGGAGCCGCGTGCTCCATTATGTCAACACGGCCGTCGGCGGGATGGACTCGAAATGGGGTCATGCAAATGTCGGGGAGCGCGCGATCGCGTATCAGCCGGATCTCATGATCCTCGCGTTCGGTATGAACGACGGCTGGCGGAGTTGCGCAGAATTCATGGATCTGACGAAGCAGATCGCCCGAGCGGTGCAGAAGGATTCTCCCATGACCGACATCCTCCTGCTCTCCTCGATCCTCCCGCACTGGCGCGCCGCGGGGTTCTACGGTCATCAGATCGAATACGAGGACGGGCTTTGGGCGTTCGCAGAGGGCGAAGAGCACATCGGGGTCGCACCGATGACCTCGATGCACCGCCATCTCCTCCGGCGCAAGGAGTATTACCACGCCACCGGCAACAACGTCAACCATCCGAGCGACTTCATGGCGCGGGTCTACGCGATGACCCTCTGCGCCGCGCTCGGCGTCTGAACACAAACGAGGATCAAGGAGGACAGCATGGATCGGTTTCCCATTGGATTCTGGAATTACACCAAGACGGGCGATCTCGGCCCGGAGGCAGTCAAGGACTGGGCGGACCTCGGCATGACGTTCGCCATCAGCCCGGAGTTTTATGACGGCTGCGACAAAAAGGCAATGACGGCGATCCTCGATGCCTGCGCGGCGCGGGGACTAAAAGTCATCGTCAGTGACGCGCGGGCCCGCTGGTGGTCCGGCGACACCGAGGAGGCATGCGAGGCGGCCTTCCGCGCGGCGTATGAGGACTTCGGGTCTCATCCCGCGGTGATGGGCTTCCACGTCGGCGATGAGCCCACGACGGACGAGAAGTTCGCGGTGGCGGCAAGGGCCTGCCGGATCCAGAAGCGGGTCGCGCCCGCACTCACGCCCCACCTCAATTTCCTCCCCTACTGGAAGGGACAGGAGGAGACGATCCTCAAAGCGCCGACCTTCGAGGATTGGGCGCGGCGGTTCGTCCCGGAGGCGGACCTCAAAATCCTCTGCTACGACTGCTACACGCAGATGAACCCCGAGGAAGCGGGCGTGCATCAGTATTTCACCAACCTCTGCAAATTCACGTCCGGCGCCGAAGCCGCGGGGATCGATCCATGGACGACGCTCCTCTCGGTCGGGCATTTCCGGTACCGCGTCCCGTCGGAGGACGATCTCCGCTGGCAGCTCAACACCGCCGTCGCGTCCGGGATGAAGGGCATCCTGTGGTTCTTCGTATACGAGCGCGCGCCGATGTCGAACTACCGCCTGCCGCCCATTGACGAATTCGGCGAGCGGACCGAGACCTTCGCGCATCTCTCCCGCGTCAATCGCCACTTCCTGCATCAGTTCGGGGACTTCTTCCTCCGTGCAAAGCACCTCAAAACGGTGCACACCGGCAAATCCTACGGCGAATATTCTCTCTTCGAGGCCGGAGGGGAGGATCCGGTACTCCGGGACGTGACCTGCGCGCAGGGGCTCCCCGCCGTGGTCGGCTTCTTCGAGCTGGACGGCCGCCGCCATGTCGCCGTAGTCAACAATTCCACGAAAGAGAGCGGCCTCTTCGTGCTCCATGTACCGAAGGACGCCCCAGTCTTCGAGCGGTTCACATGGGACCGGACGTATGTCCGTCTCAAAGACGCCTCCTGGGACGCGCATTACGCCGAGGGCGAGGACGAGACCACCGGCGGCGACTGGCTCGCGCCCGGACAGATGAAGCTCTACCGGATCTCGTGACGGAATTCGCGCAGAACTGCATAAAATCGACCGAAAACCGGTTGACAGCGACGCAAATTCATGGTATCATGGAAACGGAGCCGGAACGCGGGGGATCCGCTTCCGCGCCGTCCGGTATCCGGAACCATTCAACATCCAAGGAGGACGAAACCGATGGAAATGATGTTTTACCGCTGCGAGACCTGCGGCCAGATCATCGCGGTCGTGAAGAAAACCGGCGTGCCCGTGATGTGCTGCGGCAAGCCGATGAAGCAGATCATCCCCGGCACGACGGACGCCGCCGTCGAAAAGCACGTACCTGTTTTTGAAGTAGAAGGCAACTGCGTGACCGTCCGCATCGGCAGCGTCGCGCATCCGATGCTCCCCGAACACTACATCGAATGGGTATCGCTCCAGACGAAATTCGGCAACCAGCGCAAAGCCCTGAATCCCGGCGACAAACCCGAGGTCTGCTTCGCGCTCTGCGAGGGTGACGAGGTCGAAGCCGTCTACGCCTACTGCAACCTCCACAGCCTGTGGAAGGCGTGAGCGCGACCGGCAAAGAAAACAGAAAAACGCCTGCGGTTCATTTCGGATCGCAGGCGTTCTGTTTGTATTCCGATGCGGATCATATTAATCCCAGGCTAAAACATCCAAAATGTTTTAGCCTGAGCCGGAAATGCTGAATGCATTTCCGGACAATCTAAATCGCAGATTTAGATTGGGATTTGTATCACTTCTCGATCCGGATGACGGGGGCGATGGGATTGTGGCCGAGTAGGATCTCGGGGACCGTCACGACCAGCCCCGCGTCCGTGCGCTCGAAAGCCAGCGGCGCATCGAGGCTGAGAAGCGTCAGACGGTTTGCCTCATGCGGCCACGGGATCGTGAGGGTCCTGCCGAGCGCTTCCCCTTCCGGCAGACGCACGAGGGCGTAATACGTCTCGCCCTTCTTCGTGAAGGCGGTGATCCCGTCCTCGTTCGGATCGGCGAGCCGCGTGCCGTAGATCGCGTCTCCGTTCTCGCGGAGCCAGTCGCCCATGCCGTCGACCGATTTCACGGCGTCCGCGGGCAGGGTCCCGTCGGGCTGCGGCGCGATGTTCAGGGCGAGGTTGCCGCCGCGGCAGACGACGTCGATCAGAAGATGCACGAGCTGGCGGGAGGTCTTGTAGCGCTCCTTGAAGCGGTAGGAGAAGGCGTATCCTACGGTGACGCAGCTCTCCCACGGTACCCGGATCGGCGCGGTCGGGACGCTCTGCTCGGGCGTGATATAGTTCTCGTTCTCGCCGCCGACGGTGCGGTCCGCGGTGAGGAGGGTCGGGTTGATCTCCCGCGCGCGCTTCACGAATTCGGAGAGGCGGATGTCCTGCCCGTTGTTCGGGCGCACCTGTCCGCCGTCGAGCCAGAGGATGTCGATCGGACCGTAGTCCCGCACGAGCTCCATCATCTGGTTATGCGTGAATTCGACGAACTTCTCCCAGAGTTCGGGATGCTCCGCCGGCTTGTAGGTGGGATTGCGGTCCGCGGCGATCGGCTTGTCCATCCCCGGCGCCCAGTACCACGGGCAGTGCCAGTCGGGTTTGGAGAAATAGGCGGCGATGGCGATCCCGCGCGCACGGAAGGCGTCGAACACGGATTTCGCGACGTCGGCATACTTGTGCGTATGGAACGGACAGTCGGGCGAGGTGGTCTTGTAGTCGGTGTATTTTGAATCAAAGAGACAGAATCCGTCGTGATGCTTCGTCGTGAAGATGAAATAGCGGAATCCGTTGCGCGCGGCGACATCCGCCCAGACCTCAGGGCGCAGGCGTGCTGGATTGAAGCTCTTGTTGAGGTTCCGATACTGTTTCTTGAAAACCTCGGGATCCTTTTCCCAGTCGATCTCGTTGCGGCCCCATTCGGCGTCGGCGTCGACGAGCGGCCACGATTCGCAGATCCCGAGCGTGGTATAGATGCCGAAGTGCATCATCAGCGCGAGCTTCTGGTCCTGGAACCATTCGAGCTTCTCCCGGATCCGGGGATCGGCGGGCACCACGTATTCGTCTTCACGGCTGCATCCGTGCATGCCTTTGATGATTGCGTCTGCCATGTTCTCCTCCTTGGGCGTTTATGGTTGTTCCGTTTCGGTAAAGCGTCCCGTCGCGAGCGTGACCCGGTCCCCGCCGACCGTTGCGAGCCCGCCCGACGTCTCGCATGCGAAGATCTCCCGTCCTTCGGCATAGGCGCGGACGATTCCGGGTGCGACGGCGATGAGCGCGGGCATGTGACCGCGGCGGATCCCGACGCTGCCGCCCGGGATCTTTCCGTCGCGGCTGTCCGGAACAGTTATGCGGACGGAGTCGCAGCGGACCGAGACGGCTTCGCGGTCGGGAGAGGTGACGGTGAGGGTGATGGGCTTCTCCGCCATCTCACGCCTCCCCGGCAGCCCGGCGGACGTCGTCGATGGTCCCCGCCATCAGAAACGCCTGCTCCGGGTATCTGCCGCATTCGCCGCCGAGGATCGCCTCGAATCCCGTGATGGTGTCCGCCGTCCGGACGTACTTCCCTTCGATGCCGTTGAACGTCTCCGCGACGTGGAAGGGCTGGCTCATGAACCGCTGTACGCGCCGCGCGATCCGCACGGTCTCCTTGTCCTCGGCGGAGAGCTCGTCCATGCCGAGGATCGCGATGATGTCCTGCAGTTCGTTATACCGCTGGAGCACCCGGGTCACCTCTTTGGCGCACTGGTAATGCCTCTCCCCGACGATGTCGGGCGCGAGCATGCGGGAGGCGGATTCGAGCGGGGAGACCGCCGGATAGATGCCGAGCTCCACGATGCTGCGCGAGAGGACCGTCGTGGCGTCGAGGTGGGAAAACGTCGTAGCCGGCGCGGGGTCGGTCAGGTCATCGGCGGGCACGTAGACCGCCTGCACCGACGTGATCGAGCCGTTCTTCGTCGAGACGATGCGCTCCTGCAATCGTCCCATCTCGGAGGCGAGCGTCGGCTGATAGCCCACCGCGGAGGGCAAGCGTCCGAGCAGTGCCGAGACCTCGGATCCGGCCTGGGAGAAGCGGAAAATGTTGTCGATGAAGAGGAGCACGTCCTTATGCGCGTGCTCGCGGAAATACTCCGCCATGGTGAGTCCGGCGAGCGGGACGCGCAGTCTCGCCCCCGCCGTCTCGTTCATCTGGCCGAAGACGAGCGCGGTCTTCGCGAGCACCCCGGACTGCTTCATTTCGTTCCAGAGGTCGTTGCCCTCGCGTGAACGCTCGCCGACGCCCGCGAAGACGGAATAGCCGTCGTGCTCGAAGGCGATGTTGCGGATGAGCTCCATGATGAGCACAGTCTTGCCCACGCCCGCGCCGCCGAAAAGCCCGATCTTGCCGCCCCGCGCGTACGGCGTCATGAGGTCGATGACCTTGATCCCCGTCTCGAGGATCTCGTTCGCCGTCACGATCTCGGTGAAGCGGGGCGCGCGGTGATGGATCGGCCAGCGTTCCTCGGTTTCGATCTTTCCCGCCCGGTCGATGGGATCGCCCATCACGTTGGTCATGCGGCCGAGGGTGCCGTCTCCCACAGGAACGGAGATCGGCGCGCCCGTATCGATCGCTTTCATGCCCCGGGAAAGCCCGTCGGTCGGCTGCATGGAGATGCACCGGACCTCGTGCTGATTCAGGTGCTGCAAAACCTCGAGGGTGAATACGGCCCCGTCGCTGCGCGGGATCTCCACGGCGTGGAAAATGTCCGGCAGGTCGAGATCGTCGAACAATACGTCCACCACCGGCCCGTTGATGCGGGTGATGATGCCTTCTCTCTCGTTGAACAAGGGTTCGTCCTCCTTTCCCGGATTCATTCGGGTCTGCCGCGCAGGTTTCCGCCGGACGTTTCGATGACGCTCGACGTCACCTCGCTCTGGCGCAGGCGGCTGATGTCAGCGGAGAGCTCCGCGGCGGAGGTCTCGGCGTTGTCGTAGGCCGAGCGCATGGTGACGAGCGTCGCAGCCTGGCTTCCGGCGCCCGCTTCGAGCACATGGGCGTAGAAATCCGCCCCGACGCATGCCTCCGCCGCCTGACAGAGCACGGTGTCCCGGTCGGGCAGAAAGAGCGGATCGGCACCGAACGACACACCAGATCCCGACGCCTGCATCGGCAGGAGCAGACAGCGATCCGGGATCTGGGTCAGCATATTGACGAAGCGCTGCCAGAGGATCGTGACCGAAGAGATCTCCCCGTCCATGAACATCCCGACGGCCTCGTCGAGGATCGCGCGGGCGTCCTCGTACCGCAAGGCGTCGGCAAGCGTGAACTCGCGCACCGGCTCGATCCCGCGCTCGCGGAAATGAGCGGCGGCATGGCGTCCCGCGACGAAGAGCCGGAAGTCCCCGGCATCGGCGAGGATCGCGTCCGCGTAATCATACAGGTTGATGTTGTATCCGCCCGAGAGTCCCCGGTCCGCACCGAGTACGAGAAAGCAGGGGGGCGCCGCCGGATTTTTCACCGGATAAGCCGCGCCGAGGGCATCCCCGAAGCGATCCCGCATGTCGGAACAGGCCTCGGCGTAGGGTTCAAATCGGGCGATCGCGGCGCTGAAGCGAGCATATCCGGCTGCCGCGGCCGTTTTCATCGCGCCCGCCATCTGTCCGGTCATCCGGACGCTGTCGAGCCGTTTGCGCAGTTCCCGGAGCGATGCCATCAGGCGGCCTCCGTTCCCCGCGCGCATTCCTCAACCGCGCGTTTCAAGAGCTCGCGTTCCTCGGGCGAGAGCTTCTTGCCGTCGAGGAGCCAAGCGGTCTGCAGCGGATGCTTCGCTTCGAGGCGTTCGGCGATTATGCGGCCCCAGTCCTCCATGTCCTCCTCGCGCACGTCCGCGGCAAGTCCTTCCGAAACGGCGAAGATCAGGAGGACCTGTTTCCAGTCGGGCAGCGGATCGAACCGGCGCTGCCTCAGGGCGGCCATCATCCGGCGGCCCGATGCGAGCACGCTCCTCGTCGCTGCGTCCACGTCGGAGCCGAACTGCGTGAAGCCGGCCAGTTCCCGGTACTGCGCAAGATCCATGCGGAGCCGCGAGGACACCTGCTTCATGAGCCCCGTCTGTGCCGCGCTTCCCACACGGGACACGGACAGACCGACGTTCACCGCGGGACGCTGGCCCTCGTTGAAGAGGTCGGAGTCGAGGAAGATCTGTCCGTCGGTGATGGAAATGACGTTGGTCGGGATATAGGCGGAGATGTCGCCCGCCTGCGTTTCGATGATCGGAAGCGCGGTCACGGAGCCGCCGCCGTTCTCGGGGGAAAGCTGCGCCGCCCGTTCGAGCAGCCGCGCATGGAGATAGAACACGTCGCCCGGATACGCTTCTCTGCCGGACGGACGTCCGAGGAGGAGCGAGAGCTCACGGTAGGCTACGGCGTGTTTCGATAAGTCGTCATAGACGATCAGGGCGTCACGCCCCGTGTACATGAAATATTCCGCCATCGCGGCGCCGGCAAAGGGTGCGATGTACTGCAGCGACGCGGAGGACGAGGCAGGCGCGCAGACGATGGTGGTATAGTCCATCGCGCCGTACTTCGTCAGCCGGTCGCGGATCTCCATGACGGTCGAATCCTTCTGCCCGATCGCCACATAGATGCAGAGGGTGCCGGTGCCCTTCTGGTTGATGATCGCGTCGATGGCGATCGAGGACTTCCCCGTCTGCCGGTCGCCGATGATGAGCTCGCGCTGGCCCTTCCCGATCGGGACGAGGGCATCGATCGCGCGGATGCCCGTATGCATCGGACGGGAAACAGCGGCGCGGTCCGGAATGGAGGGCGCGGGGCATTCGATGGGACGGCGCTCGCGCTCAAAGATCCGGCCTTTGCCGTCGAGGGCATGTCCGAGCGGATCGACCACGCGCCCGAGCAGACTCTCGCCCACGGGCACGCTCGCGATCTGTCCGACCCGGCGCACCTTCGTGCCGCTCTCCACGCGCTCATAGCGCCCGTAGATCACGCAGCCGATGCGGTCCGCCTCGATGTCGAGGACCATGCCGCGCTCGCCGCCCTCGAATTCCACGACCTCGCCGTACATGATGTCGGCCAGACCGTCCATCCAGCAGATGCCGTCGGAGACGCTCAGCACGCGGCCGAGCTGGAATTCGCTGATCCCGGGCTCCATCGAGGCGATCCCCTCGAAGAGGTCGCGGATCACGGCGTCGGCATCCTCTTCCCCGGTGAGCTCCCGGGCTTCGAGGCTGCGGCGGAGCTGATAGAGCCGATCCGCCACGGTGAAGTCATACACGGTGTCGCCCACGCGGAACCGCAAACCGCCGATGAGCGCGGGATCCTCCTTGACCCAGTACGAGGGCTTGCCGCCGATTTCGGAGAGCATCTCCTTCGCCCGCTCGCCGATGCGGTCGACGATCGGCTGCGGGAGCGGATGGGCCGAGGTGAGCGTGACATAGAGCTGATCGTGGTGACGCAGGTACGCGATGTCGCCGGGCGTGATCTCCATCCGCCGGATGATCTCGGCGGCGAAATCCTCTTCCTTCGCGCGGATCGCGGACTGATACGGCTCCTGCGCCGTCATCTCCGCCGCGCGTGCGACGATCTTGTCGATCAGGCGGGCCCGCTCGTCGGCAAGCATCTCTCTGCGCAGGCCGCGTACGGTGTCCTCCGTCCGCTTCCGGGACGCCTCGACCTCACGCCGTGCGTTTTCCCGGATCGCCTCCGCTTCGTCGAGAGCGGCCTGCGGAACGGCATCGGAAAAAGCCTCCGGGATCCCCGGAAGTACCACCGTCTCGCGCATGGTTTGTTCCGCCTCGTCGAGCGCGCGTCCGATCCTTTCCCGGCGTCCCCGGAAGATCGCGAGCACCGTCTTGCGTCCGAGTACGAACAACAGAGCGGCGAGGATCAGAAAATTGATGATCGAATAAACAAAATGCAGCATATCAAACGCCGGTCAGCGCGGAAAGATAGGCGCGGGCCAGCTCCTCCGTGCGCTTGTCGAGTTGTTGTGCGATCTCCTCCGCGTCCGCCGCAAGCGCTTCGCGGCATTCCTCGACCGCGGCGGCTCCTTCGGCGGCAGCGCGCGCGGTCATCTCCTCCGCGTCACGTTGTGCGTCCGCGACGGTATCCCGGGCGAGGGCGGCGATGCGCGCTTCCTCTTCCCGACGGAACGCGTCGAGGGATTCCTCGGCCTCCCGGAGGGCTCTTGCGTCCGCCTCACGCTTATCGGCGGCGGCGCGGATCTTCTCCTCCCGGGCATCCATGAAGGACAGCATCGGGCGGAACAGGAGACGGTCGAGGATCACGATGAGGAGGCAGAAGCAGATCACGGTCCATAAAACGACGGGCAGTTGAACCGTCATGGGGCACCTCCTCAGACCTTCGCGGCCAGAATGAACCCGATGAGCAGGCCGTAAATGGTGAGAGCCTCCATCAGGGACAGGGAGATGATGAGCGTGGAGCGGATGTCCTTCGCGGCGTCGGGCTGACGGGCAATGCTCTCCATGGCGGCCTTGGCGGCAAGACCCTGGCCGAGAGCCGGGAAAATGGTGCTCACCGCGATGGACAGGGCGGCGGCAAGGGCAATCAGTGCGGAACGATCCATGATCGGACCTCCTTTGGGAGAATTGGGAAAATTGTGGTTTCGTTATTCAGCCTCAACGGCTTCTTCGAGGTAAATGGAGGTCAGCATGGTGAAGACCACCGCCTGGATCGCGCAGAACAGGAGGGAGAGGACCATCATGATGACCGGCGCGCCGATGGGAAGAAGATCGTAGAGGTTATGGGTGACGGTCTCCTCGCCGAAGACGTTGCCGAAGAGGCGCAGGGCGAGGGACGCGGGCTTGATGAATTCGTCGAGGACCATCAGCGGGAGCATGAACGCGATCGGGCTGATGAAGCGCTTGAAATAGTGCTTCACCCCGGCGCACAGACCCGCGATCTGGAGGAAGCAGAAGGTCGAGATCCCGAGGCCGAGCGTGACCGAGAGGGACGAGGTCGGCGCGGCGAAGTACTTCGTGAGGCCGACGCCCGGGATGAGGCCGGAGTAGTTGGCGAAGATTATGAAGATGAAGAGGGAGCCGAGGAAGAAGAAATACTTGCGGGAAAGGCGCTTCCCGATGATGCCCGCGAAGAAGCCGTCGAGATATTCGATCCCGCACTCGACCATGTTCTGGAACTTCCCGGGGCGCTCCTTCATATTCCGCGTCGCGAGGACGGAGAGGACGGCGAGGAGCGCGAGGAGGACCCACATGGCGACGACTTCCCCCGTGACGTCGAGGATCCCGCCGATGGGGATGAGAACTTCGGAAGGTTCGCCCATTATCTGTCGCCTCCTTGATCCTGTTCCGGATCCTGTATTGTTTCCCCGGATCCCGCCGGGTCATGCGGTTTGCCGCCCGATGCGTCCGCCTGCCGCACGAGGAGCGCGGTGAAGAAGAACATCGGAAGGGTCAGTCCTGCAGCCGCGCCGACGAGCATCCACGTGCGGTCCCACGGCGTGTGCGGCGCAAGGAACCAGATCCCGGCGAGCAAGCCGACCGAGAGGAGCATCCGCACGACGGACAGCGCGCCGATCATGCCGCCGCTCTCTGCCATCGCGCGTCTGGTCAGTCTGTAATTGACCGCCGCCACCGCGCATCCCGCAGCGGCAGCAAGCAAAGGTCCTATGACGGCTTCCACAACGTCCGCCCTCCTTCCGGAAATCCCCGGTCCCCCGGCGATAATCTTGGTTATTTTTTTGAGTATAGCATACCCCCGCCGGGACTTCTACGGAATTTTATTAACAATTTCTTAACAGTGAATCCGCAAACCGCCCGTCCGCCCTTCCTCGCGAAAATTCACACTTCCTTCACCACACGGGAGAGCAGATCCGATATAATAAGAATTAGGAAGACGGCGGACGAACGAAACCGCCGCACGACACTTGCACGCAGAACAAAAAGAAATTCAGATCAGAAAAGGAGAATCCGATGAAACGACTGACTGCCATCCTTCTGCTCCTCTCCCTCCTCCTCGGCGCGCTCGCCGGATGCGCGGAGAAGGGCAAAACG
>JAFZPN010000167.1 GCA_017550315.1 Clostridia bacterium | reverse complement strand
GGACTGCCCAGTCGCCCCACGTGAACGCGTCGTAGTAGCTGAGGATGTTCGTGTCCTCGCCGACGCTCACGTCGTAGCCCTTGAACTTCGCGTAGCGGAACAGGATCGCGGCGAGCTGTTCGCGGGTCACGTTGTCATCCGGGCCGTAGCGGCCGTCGCCGTAGCCGAGGACGATGCCGTGGGACGCTGCCCATTCGACGCCGTCGGTGTACCACATGCCGTCTGCAACGTCCGTGAACGCGCCGGTGTAGGCGACCTCAGGTCTGCCTTCAACGCGGTGGAGGATCGTCACGATCATGCCTCTCGTCAGCGGGAGATTCTCGCCGAACTCGGTCTCGCTCATGCCGTTCATGATGTCGTTTTCATAGACATACTGAATATCGTCATAGTAAGGTGAATTGGGGGAGACATCGGTGAACGGAAGCGTGACGCTGCCGGGCGTTGCGGAATCGGGTGTGCCGGAATCGGGCGTCGTACCTGATCCGGAAATCGCTCCGTGCGGGCCGAACGGAGAGGTGGGAGAGAACGGGGAGAACGGACTGAACGGAGAGTACGGAGACACGCTGGCCTCGAACTCCGCGGTATAGGTTGCGTCCTTCGTCACCTTTTCGATTGCAGGCGTCCATCCCTTGAAGGTGTAGTCATAAAGCACATCGGAGGCCTTCTTCGGGGTCTTGTGGCTCGGCATTTCGCCCGCGGCGTACTTTTCGGTCTCTTCCTTGCCGTCGATGACCCAGGTGACGGTGTACTTTTTGCCGGATCCGCCGACGGTGATCACTTCATCGGGTGCGACTGGGATGAGTTCGCCGTCCGGCCCGACGATGCTGACCGATCCGTCTTCACCGACGATGATGGTCGTTTCAATGACCGTGCCGTCGGGCAGCTCAACAACGATGGTGTATTCACCCGGAGGGAGGCTGCCGGGCAGCGGATGAGGCGTGCCGTCGGGCGTCCACGAATCAAGGACCTCGCCGGTCTCGGGATCGATAAGCGAAACGGTGCCGCCGACGACGGGTTCGCCGGTATCGGGGTCGACGACCAGGATGCCGCCGGTGGTGCCGCCTTCGGCGATGTAGACCTTCTTGGCAACGGTCTCGCCGTCGGATGCAAAGATCGTCTGATACTGCTTGCCGTCGTCAGTCGTCTCGCCGATCACGCCGCCCTGCGGATCGAGGATGGCAAGCGGTTCGTTGACGATGATGGTGTCGGCAGAGGCGAGGATCGCCGCCAGTTTGCCGCCCTCCGCCTTTACTTCAGTATCTTTCCCCTCGATGGTGATTTCAGCTTTAGGCGCATAGATACCGTATCTGTCACCTTTGAGATCTACCGTACTGTTTGAAATCGTGATTTTAGAACATTCGCCTTCTATCCCGTGGGTATCCCCTGCTGCCGTTATCGTGCTGCCGGAGATGGTAATTAAACTGTTGCCTGAGATTCCGGGTCCGTATGTGGCCATTGCCTCAACGTTGGAATCGGATATTATGAGTTCTCCGCCCCCTGAGTAGATACAATAACCCTTTGTATTTGCCTTAATCGTCGAATCAGATATCCAGAGGTTTCCCTTGTTGGAGTCAAGAGACTCTGCTATTATTCCGTAAAAGTTACCAACTGTTACTGTTGCTCCATCAATGGTGATGTCACCGGCATAGATGGCACAATCATCCTCTGAAGTAGCGTTAACCGTAGCGCTGGTGATCTTGATGGTGCCTTCCTTGGCATGGATGGCTTCTGCAAGTTCACCCTCCGCTGTAGCGTTAACTTCGCCGCCAGAAATGGTGATATCGCCTTTTTCAGCATAGATGGCTTTGCCTTTTTCGCCCGTCGCCGTGGCGTTGACTGTGGCGTCGCCGGAGATGGTGATGTTGCCTTCCTCAGCGCAGATCGCATTCCCGTTCTTGCCCGTCGCCGTGGCGTTCATTTCGCCGCCGGAGATGGTGATGTCGCCCCCCCACGCCCTGATGGCGTAGCCTTCATTGCCTGTCGCCGTGGCGTTGACTGTTCCGCCGGAGATGGTGAGCTGCTTCGAGGCGATGATACCTCTCTCTTTCCCTTCCGCGGTCACGGTGCCGCCGGAGATGGTGATGTTGTCGGCATACGAGTAGATACCGTACTCTTTGCCTTCCGCCGTCACGTTGCCGCCGGAGATGGTGATGCTCTTGTCGGCATAGATGCCGACTTCACCCTTCGCCGTAGCATTGACTTCGCTGCCGGAGATGGTGATGTCGCCGGTATAGGCGCAGAGGGCGGCGAAGCCGTCTTCGCCTGTCATTGCGACGGTCACGACGGTCTTATCGCCGGAAATTGTAATGTTCTTGCGAGCAATGATACCGTAATAATCCCCTTCCGCAGCCACAGTTCCGCAGGAGATGGTGATGTCGCCTTCCTCGGCGCAGATGGCGCGGTCAAAGTCGCCCGTCGCTGTGGCGGTGACTTCGCCGCCGGAGATGGTGATGTCGCCTTTTTCAGCGTAGATGCCAGCTGCCTTTCCTTCCGCTACTACTTCGCAGCCTTCGATTTTGATGTTGCCTTCCGCGGTGTAGATGGCATTGCCTTTATCGCCTGTTGCCGTGGCGTTGACCGTCGCGTCGGTTATAGTGATGGCGCCTTTTTCTGCGTAGATAGCGTGGCTCTCTTCGCCCTCCGCCGTGGCGGTGACTGTTCCGCCGGAGATGGTGATGTTGTCGGAAGCATAGATACCGTACTCTTTGCCTTCCGCCGTCACGTTGCCGCCGGAGATATAGACTGTACCTCCACTCGAACCATACAATTTTGTATAAATACCATATTTCCCGCCTTTAGCTGTCACATCACCCTGAACGATACGAATGGTACCGCCAAATCCGAAATTGATACCGTAGCCTTCTTTATCCGTAGCTTCAGCATACAAAGTTCCGCCGGACATGTCAAGCCGACCATACACACTCAAAGTATCTACCCCGGCTTTGACTCCCGTTGTCTTCACATCACCCTTGGTGATATTGAGAATAGCTGTATGAATTCCCTTACTATTTTCTCCTGTACCTGTAGCTGTCAGTTTGCCCCCGGATACAGTTATTGTATTATGGCATACGATTGCGTTATGGATGTCCGTGACAGTGATATCGCCGTCGGTAATATTGAAATCTCCGTAGACAACGATATCATTATCAGCGGTTATTGTGCCGCCAGAGATGGTGAGGTCGCCGTCCTTAGCAATAATACTGTATTGTGCGCTATCCAGCGTCAGCTTCACGTCGCCGTTGATCGTGAGATTGATGCCGTCGGAATAAATCTGTGCGTTTTCATACACACCCGATATCATCGGATTGTTCAGCGTCAGCGTGTTCGTCTTGGGATCGTATTTCGCCGAGCCCGTGTTGTCACCGAGGATGTCGTCGAGGTTCTTTTCCGTCACCTGCTTGCCGCCGACCCAGAGGGGGTAGGTATTGATGGGAGTGGCATTATACGTGGCCGTGTAGGTGGCGTCGGCGGCGACTGCCGCAGGAATGGGATCCCAGCCAGCGAAGGTGTAGGTATACTGATCGTCCGCTTCCTTCTTCTGGTCAGGATACATCGGCGTCTTGCCGTATTCCACTTCGGTGGTGCCAATCACGCTGCCGTCGTCGTTCTTCCACGTGATGGTGTAGGTTCTCCGCGCGATATCGAAATCCGCCGTATAGGTCTTGTCGCCGGTGACCGCCGTGATTTTCGGCGTCCAGTCCGCGAAGGTGTAGGTGTATTCGGTGGACGGGGCTTTGGTCGGTTCCGCGCCGGTGTATGAAGGCGTGTCGCCGTAGGCCACCGGGCTGCTCTGGAGCTCCTTGCCATCCCAGTTCACGAATTTGATTGTGTACTTGTTGACGGTCTCGGTGTAGGTCGCCGTGTAAGTGGCGTCGCCGGTGACCGTGGTGATGGCCGGATCCCAGCCAGCGAAGGTGTAGGTGTACTGAGCGTCGGCAGCCTTTTCCGGGGTCTTACCGTTGTATTCAGGCGTCGCGCCAGAAACAACGCCTTCGTCCGTTTCGAGGACCTTCCCGTCGGCGTTCTTCCACGTCACGGTATAGGTCGGGACAGCGACGATCTGGACCGTTTTGAAGGTGTCAGAGTCAAGGCTGGTAGTTCCATCCCACTTCTCGTTTTCGTTTACCGTAACCTCAAACGTGCCTTTGAGTTCGGGGACTATGTCAAAGGCAGAATTATCGCCCGTGGCTGTCACCGTGCCGCCGGAGATTACAAAAGATTTCTCAGGATCGATACCTGCGCCGCTCCCAGCAGTTGCGTCCACCGTCCCGCCTTCGATGGTGAGGTTCGTAGATTTTATGCCGGAGCCATACAATCCTGTAGCGGTGATGCTCGTTTTATCGCCTTTGATAATCAGTTCGCCGTCAGAAATCTGAATACCTGCTTGATCACCTGTCGCCTGAATGACTGCGTTGTCCAGAACCACGGTATCGACAAATTCCGTGAAAATTCCGCCCATCGCTGCGTTTTTCTTAGACAGATCCGCCGTGCCTGTGATGGTCAGCGCAAAGTCCAACCTTTTGGCGTAGATTAAACCGTTGCCGACCGTGTCCCCGTCGTCATCGTTGGGTTCAGCATGGGTGTCGATCTTTGCGTCTTTCAGCGTCAGTGTTTTGGAATCGGGATCAAACGACCAGCCGTCGCCGGATAAATGGTCATCCGTCACGCGTTCCGTGCCGACCCAAATGTTGTAGTCCGCCGCTTCCGCTTTCTGCGCCATGACGGGAATCATCACGCAGACAAGAAGCAGACTGAGCAAAATGGTCCATCGCAAGGTCTTTTTCATGGTTCTATTTCCTTTCGCTTGAATTGATGCGTTCGCTGTCGTTTACGACCAGGCCGAGCAGCCGCGCGTGGATCGCCAGATCGATGCGCCGGTTGAAGCCCGTCTTTTCCATGATGTTTTGCAGGTGCCGCTTGACGGTATTGGCGGAGATGTGCAGCTTCTCGGCGATCTCCTCGTTGGTGAGGCTGGCCGTCAGCTCCCGCAGCACGTCCAGCTCCCTCTCCGTCAGATCGCTCCGCCGGATCTTGCCGAAGTTCACCTCGGGCGGCGACGACGGATAAACCGATTCGCCACGCAGGGTGCGTTCCATGATGTCGGCCAGGCTGTGATCGTCGTATTCCTTGTACCAAAAGCTCTCCACGCCGATTTCACGCGCTTTGTCCTCCCAGCTGGTCTCCGAGGTGGAGGTGGTCAGGACGATCTTGATCTCAGGATGCCTTTGCTTGATCTTCGCGGCGGCTGTCAGCCCGTCGATCCCTTCCTGCATGATGACGTCTAAAATCATGAGATCGGCTTCGTTTTCCTCCACGAATTCCACGGCTTCCTCCGCCGTCCGCAAAGAAGCCGCGAGCTCATAGCGTTCGGAAGCGTGAACATACATCTCGAAAAAACCGCGCGAAATGTTCTGGTCGTCTGCCACGACAACCCGGATGCGCTTATTCACATATCCTCACCTTCCTTTTTCCATAGCGCCGGAACATGTGCCGCCGGCTTCTTTTTTACGGGATCTTCCGTCGACAGGATATGGTTACCCTTATACCATAATGTTTCATAATATTATATCAGACAGCACCGGGAATTCCCATCACCCATTCGTACCATTTTCCGGGAAAATCCGATTTCCGGAAGAAATCCGAAAAAGCGCTCCCTGTCCGGTGAAGGAAGGGAGCGCAGAACATTATGAACGGAGAAACGAGATGGTCAGGGCAAAAACAGGCCGGCATTGCACGGTCATCTTTCCGCCCGCCTCCCCAACCATCCGGCGCAGAGAAAGCAGACCGCCGCTCTCGGCAATGGGCCCTTTCGGGGGCATGCCGTTGTTCGTGAGCGTGATGCGCGTCCCCGCCGCGCTTTGATCGATCTCCGCCGAGAGCCGGTCCCCCTCGGCGTGCTTGACGGTGTTGGCGGCGCATTCGCGGATCGCCTCGCAGAGAAGCGCGCGGAGCCTTTTCTCTTCGACGGGGCCTCCCTTCACATCGACGGTCACGCCGATATCCTTCGCCATGCGGATCGCCTCACGGACCTCGTCTTCTCCCCGCGTCTGTGGCGCCAGACTCTTTCCGAGCAGGAAACAGCTCATCTGCCGGGTCATCCGGGCAACTGTCTCTTTGTCCGTAGTGTCCGGATGCTCGAGATAGTGGCGGCCCATCAGCAAAACCTGCCCCAGCTCGTTGTGCAGAGCGGTGCGGGCCGCGGCTTCTTCCTGTTTTATGAACATTTCCGCGGAGAGCTCCGATGCCTCTTTCATGCGGCGCCGGACCTCTTGCAGGTGCGCGTTTTTCTTCCGGAGCTCCTCTGTGATCCGGTATCGCTCGGTGACGTTGACGGCGCTCATCCGCCTATACACCACCCCGTCGATCACGAGGTCGTCTTCGGCAAAGAGCCATGCCTCGCCACGAGGCGTCTGCATCAGGCGCTTGTCCTCCTGGCTTTCTCCGTTCTCCTCCAAAAACTCCCAGAGCCGCTTGGCGTCCGAAAGGCGTTCGTCGGTCAGCGCGCGGCACAGGGCGTCCATTTTCAGATTGACGAGCAGCGGCGTGCCGTCCGACGCGCTGACGCAGATCCCCTCCGGCAACAAATCGACGGCCTGGCGGATAGCGGCGGTGGTCACGGTGCTTGCCCGGTAGCGCTTGTATGTCCGGAGATGATGGAGGATGATCACCGCGGAGAGTATTTCCCAGACGGCGTAGACCGGCCAGGGCAGCGCATACGGAAACCACCCGGTCTGAACATAGTCCCGCGGTATTTGCTCGTAATGGGTGGTGTCATATCCGTCCAGGAGGAACACAAATACCAGAAAGCCGACGGACAGGTGCAGGGCAGCGATCAGCGTCTGCCTGCGACTATTATTCTCCACGAGGGAAAGCTGGAAGATCACGGTCTGCCCAATCATGAGAAAGAGTGCGCCCATCAGAAGCGGGAATGTGACGGGGGTCTCGAGAATACTGCAGAAGAAACTCATTTGCCCTCGCCTCCTTCCGCGTGCACGGTCAGGAAATAGCAGCCGTCGCTTTTCAAGCATGTCACGGGAAGTGCCGTTTTCGGCAGTTCCGGATCACAATCCGCCTCCATGGCGATCCGGATGCCTCCGGCAGCCAGAGATACGGTCATTCCCTGGATTTGCGGCAAAAGCGCTTCAATCAGCGTCTCAAAACAATCATACACCGCGTTGACAGAATCCAGCGGCAGATCGGAATACTCCTCCCCCGTGGCAGCCGCGGGGATCCCGCAGCAGTTCAGATAACGCGCGGATTCCTGCAGCGCCAGAAATAGCTCGCGGCTCGGCAGAGACATGTTTTCGTTCGTGAGGAGGAGCAGATTACTCTTGCGCTTGCAGTAAGCGTTCAGCACACAGCACTCCGCCAGCGTTTTCTCGAAGTTCTCCGACGACGGCGGCGTACTCTCGAGCAGTCTGTCGATCCGTTGCTGCTTGTGATACAGTGCGGCGGCGATCTTGTTGTAGATCCGATCCTGCGCGTCCAGATGCGCTTTTTTCTCCTTCAGCTCGTTTTCCACGGCGATCAGGGCGTTTTCCTCGCTCAGGATCTCATTGGCGGATTCCAGCCGGAGGCTTTCCCGGTGCAGCTCGCTTTCGTCTTCCGTCCAGAAAACATAGCCAGGACGGATCTTCATCCCCGACAGCCGCGTATCTTCATCCGGATATACCGGCGCCGCGACCGACGCGGATAGCTCCTGCTCGGACGCGCAGATCGGAAGGTTTGTCTCATAAACCGACGCGAAGGCATCGTCCGTAATCCGAACCGGCAAGCCGAGATTGGCAAAGAAACCGGTATAGTTTTCATTATACGGGATCAGGCGGTTCCGGATGCAGACCTCAAAGAAGCCCAGCATGCCGAATACATTGATCTCCGGTGCGTGAAACAGACGCACGAGATCCAGGGGCGTGAATACCAGCAGATTGATCAGGTTTACACTCCCCCAGATCAGAACGACCGCAGCGAAATGGAAGAGCACCCGAAAGCTCTGCCGCCGGGTTTTGAGGATCAGGAAAACAAATCCGGTGAGCAGCGCTGCCACCATCCAACCGTACATGAGGTAAAACAACGGTCCGTAGGTATAGGTGCCGACGACGCCGTGAAACTCCGACAGCGGAATGAGCCGGCGGTAGAACAGCTGATGCAGATCGTTTGTCAGGATCAGCACAAGCAGCGTACAGGCCGGGACGAGCAGCAGCCGTTCTTTCCCGTTTCGTTCGTCGCCGTCTCCCCGGTGGATCCGGATGCAGGTCATCAAGAATAAGGTTGACGACAGGACCGGCGCGATATTGTACAGGTAATCCACATAGCGCCGGACGATCACTTCCGTCAGGATGCGGAATCTCAGGACCCGAACGAGAAGATAGAAGATGCTCAGGCTCGCCGATGCGAGGATATAACTCCGCGCTTTGGTGGGCAGGAGCCGGGTCTTTACGGAATGCATCCAGAAAATCAGAAGCCCGATATAGATCAGGAAGTTGGCACTGAACATGAAGGTGTCGACGACGGAGATCAGTGTCCGTGTAAGCAGGTTGCAGATCCCGCCCAACAGAAGAAAGCCGAAGAACAGAAAGGTGTTTCGATTCTGTTTCGTCATGGCCGCACTCCTTTCTCTGATCATCCACTATTATCTGTGCAATATATGGTATCAGAAAAAACATCGTATGTCAAGGCTTTTGTCAGCAGGTTAAGAAACACGAAAAGAAGACAGATAAGGTTACATAACAAACCGAAGCATGAAGGGTAAACGTAAAACCGAAGCAGTAAATCCGGAGGTTGTGCGGCGAAAGAACTGAGACCTACCCCGGGAGGCCCGGTCAGCGCGGCAGAAAAAGAGAAGCCGCGTGCGAAAAAAAGCTCATGACCGGGAGTCAGCTGAGGTCGTAGTACCGGGAGCGCAAACCGGGAAGGACCTAATGTCAAAACAATTGGAGAGACATGCTGTGCATGAATAATTACCATTCATTCACAACTTATTTATTGATTCTTGACTTAAAATAAGTTAAAATACAAACAAGCGTTATAAACAGGAGGGCATGGTTTTGGAATACTTGAATCGTGTGATGGGCATTCACGTAATGTATGAAGACAATAACCCCCAATCCTTACCGAATTTCATACAGTCTCGCTACAGAATTCAGAGAGTATTGCTCGACGGCAAAGCAGCGTCTTTTATGTATCCGAAAAGCAAACTGGATTCTGTAGATGCCGTAAAGAAACACATGGAAAGAGTTGAAAAGGCAGAGAATACTCCCGCTGTTCTTATGCTGGATCATCTGACTTATCGCCAAAAGGAATATCTTTTGAAAGCGCATCTCCCTTTTATTGTCGATGGAAAACAGATTTATCTGCCGTTCATGGCCGTTTACTTGCAGGAACGCGGGGATAAAGAGGAACAAGAACGATCCGATATGCTTCCTTCCTCTCAATTGCTTCTACTTCTCTATATCTATAACGGCTGCGGTGAAATGCTGACCAGTGATGCAGTCAAAGAACTTGGCCTCACAGCGACATCCGTTTCCCGCGCCTCAAAACAACTTGAAGAGATGGGGATCGTCAAAACAGAAAAGCGAGGTGTGCAAAAGATTATCTCTTCCGAATTGTCTCCGAAAGAGCTGTTTGCCATATCGCGTTCGAGCATGCTCAATCCTGTCAAACGGACAATTTATGTTCCGAGAGATGCGATAACTTGTGATTTGCTCATGAGCGGGTATTCTGCACTGTCTGAATACACAATGTTAAACCCGCCCAGAATGAAATGCTTCGCTTCTGACAGCATAGCCGCATGGGAAAAAGCATCTACCCGCAAACTGCAAAGCACAGACGATCAGTACGAGATTCAGTTGTGGAGATATGACCCTCGGAAACTTTCCGGCAATGGCATGGTTGACCGCTTATCCCTTGCCCTCTCTTTCTGTGATGACAAGGATGAACGGGTAGAGGATGCTATAGAAGAGATGTTATCAATGACATGGGAGGATATCGATGGTAAGAGGACTTGACAGCTTCAAAGAATGGTTTCAGGGATATGAAGAACAGTATGTGATCATCGGAGGCACCGCTTGCGATCTCCTAATGTCTGACAGCGGTCTTGAATTCCGGGCCACAAAGGATATCGATCTCGTGCTGATCGTCGAAGCAATCGACGCAGATTTCGCCAGAAGATTCTGGGAATATATTGCTGCGGCTAGATATGAACACCGAAACAAAAGTACGGGCGCACCTCAATTCTATCGTTTCACGAATCCCAAGTCCCAGGAATTCCCGGCGATGATTGAACTGTTCACACGACGGCTGGACGATATTCCGCTGCCGGAAGATGCTGTCCTGACACCGTTGCCGATGGATGACAATATTTCCAGCTTGTCAGCGATCCTGCTGAACGATGACTATTACAGTCTCTTGAAGCAAGGAAAGGTGAATGTTTCCGGTGTTACGATACTGGATGCGCCATACCTGATTCCATTTAAAGCAAAAGCCTGGATAGAT
This sequence comes from Clostridia bacterium, assembly GCA_017550315.1. Lineage (GTDB taxonomy): Bacteria > Bacillota > Clostridia > Oscillospirales > CAG-272 > UMGS1696. The sequence goes on along the minus strand of JAFZPN010000167.1, from coordinate 56,474 downwards.
CTCTCCGACCGAAAAGCTGCTGGCGTATCTGTGGACAGCAGAAATATCCGCAAGCACAAAAATGATGCTTTCAGGTTGACGGAACTTCTTGATTCTAATCAGGGACCACTTCCGAATTTACCTGATACCATTCGGAGCGACATGAATGAATTCATTGAAAGGATGTTACCGGAGGCTGTGGATCTGAAGCAGCTCGATATTCCGGGTAAGACGAAATCAGACATCCTTGATCAGCTGAGGATTGTTTATGGATAAATGTGTTCCTTACTGTCCGACAACCGCTTCGCTGTGGTTGTCCGTTCTGACGTTCCGGTACAGGCAGTCCACGGTCTCCGTGACAAGGACGGTGTAACAGCGTTTGCATTCTTTATGCCGCAGGCCTGTAGATGTGAAATCCGGCTCTTTATCGATGATCCAGCCAGATTCTTTATGGCCGAGGGGTGGGAGTAAGTCGGACTGCCATTCGTCTTCGCAGACGGAGCAGATAGAACAAGTTTAGCCGAAGTCCGTGTATGTGGGCGGAACGGTTTCCGTCTCGTAGTCGTGACCTGTTGGAAACTCCAGCACCGCGCTGCAGATTTCGCAGAGACAGGGATCGGTGCAGGTGGCGGGATCGCCGGGGGTATGGCTCTCGGGGAGAGGGCTTCGAGTATATTCCTTCATTTTCTTTCTCGCAGATCTTCAGTCGGATTTCATAGTACCGCTGTCAATCCCGAAGCTGCGCGATCTTTTCCTCGTTTGCAGCCTTCTCCGCGTACAAAGCCGGGCGATCTTCAGCGGCAATCTGACCTCTGATTACGTCTTGTCGGTTTCCAAGACGAATCATCCCAGCTTAAGGGCAGTATGTTCCGATTTCAAAGCGTGGAGATTGGATCGAATATTGGGGGCGGTTGGTGTCGTGTTTGTCATGAAATCTCCTGCGTTCATTGACGGATGAGGTTGTCCAGATGGTGCGAAGGTTTTCCGCGCGTGTCCCGGCATTCAGTGGAATTCAGAGCATTGGGACAATCTTTTGTTTTCTATTCTGTGCGCAAAGACAAAACGCCCTGCTTTTGTCAGCAAGGCGTCCGTCATGCGCGGGATTCTCCCCTGTATGTTGTCTTGTGATTTTTGGTAAATCTTTGGTACGGACGTTTTATCCATCCGCAAACCCGTTGTCCTGTAAGGCTTTCAGCACCTACGTGCGGAAAATCAACCGTTTTCCTCTTCTTCGATCTCCCGCGCGCGGCGGAGGATTTCGAGCGAGAAGGACGGGATGCGCCCGAGGCCGTCCGGTCCGACGTTCAAAAGATAGTTCACGCCCATGCCGTTCAGGTGGCGCTTGTTCGCGGCGATCGTCTCGGGGGACTTCCAGTTGTGATCGAAATACTTGAAGCCCCAGGTGTCGTTGAGGGTGGCGGCGGTCTCGTATAAGCCGTAGGGCGACCACTTGTATCCGCCGAGGCCGTTCATGTCGCCGGATTCTGCCGCGGTCATCTCCTTCGGAGGCTCGCGCGGGATTTCGTTGTCCCCGAGGGAGACGTAGTCGTACGCGCCGTTGCCGAGCCGGGAGTTGATGAGGCAGTCCGGCTGGTATTCCTTGACCATGTTGTAGATCTCGAGGCTCTGTTCCTTCGAGATGACGCCGGGCGTGTCGAACCAGATCAGGCAGAGATCGCCGTACTGTGTGAGGATCTCCTTCACCTGCGGCTTGATCTTGTTCTCGAAGCAGCGGGTGAAATCCTTTGACGCGATGTCCGGCCAGTCCCACGAGTTGAACCAGTCGCGCCCGGAGCAGCCGCCCTTCTTGTCGTAGCCGCCGCCGTCGGGATCGTGCCAGTCGAGCTCCTGCGAATAGTAGAGGCCGAATTTCACCCCGTACTTGTAGCACGCTTCGGCCAGCTCCGCGATGATGTCCCGCCCGAATGGGGTGGCGTCGACGACGTTGAAGGGATCGGCCTTCGAGCGGAAGAGCGCGAATCCCTCGTGGTGCTTCGAGGTGATGACGAAATACTTCATCCCGAAGGACTTCGCCGCCGCGATCCATTCGTCCGCGTTGAAATAGACCGGGTTGAAGCACTTCGCGAGCGCGGAATACTCCTCCGTCCCGATGCCGAACCAGGACTGCGCCCATTCGCCGTAGGTCGGGGTGCGTCCGCCGCGGTATTCGCCGCCGAGGAGGGAATAGAGTCCGAAGTGGACCATCATGCCGTAACCGGCGGATTTGAACCATTCTCTGTTGTTCATAACTGCTCCTTTTGCCTTATAAAATGATGCCGGTCCTCTCGCCGGTCTCCGTCAGCATCTCGATCCCGTGCATCCGGATATCCTGGCAGATCTTCGTCCAGCGGTCGAACATGCCCTCGTCGTATTCCACGGGATGGAAACCGCCGCGGAGATAGCCGACGATCGCCGGGATCCGCCAGTCGTCCGTCGTCAGCTCGACACGGTGACCGTCCCCGGGCAGATCGGCCTTGAGCTTTCGCATCGCGTGGGACAGCATGTATTCCCCGATGCCGTGCCCGCGCGCGTCTTCCCGGCAGGCGACCATGTGGATGTCCCCCACGCCGTCCTCGCGGACATAGCCCGTGATCGTCGCGACCGGGGTCCCGTCGGACGAGCGGCAGACGAAGAAGGTGTCGGTATGCGGATCGAGGGTCTTCCGGCCGAGGATCGCGCCGTTCCATTCGTTGATCGTTGCGTCCGGTCCGAGAAGTCCGAATTTGCAGATCTCGACCCAGATCTCCTCTTCTCCCGGCGTCCAGTTCCGGATGAAAAAGCCCTCCGGCGCCGCCTTGTCCGGGATGTTGTCAAGCAGGTGAATCATCATAAGCTGTCGCATAAAAAAACCTCCGGTGATGGTATTTCGCCTCATTATACCATACCCGCGGACGAAATACAAGGAATTTCGGGAATCCGGGAAGCGGTTTCTGCCTCCTCACCGATTTCCGCCGCGCGCATATCCTGTTTGTGGAGTTCTCTCCATATCCAAAAGCTGCAGGTGTTCAAGATGAAAGACTATATAAAAATCGGGATCCTCGGCGGCGACACGCGGATGCGGTATGCGGCGGAGGCGCTCTCGGGGATCGCGGAGTGCGCCGTCTGGGGGATCGGCGGGGATTTTGCCTCCCCTCTCGTGCGTGCGGCGGACTGGCAGGGCGCGGTCCGAGGCGCGGATGCGGTCGTGCTGCCCCTGCCCGTCACCCGCGACGGCGTCGCCTTGTCGGCTCCCGACGCCGGGGATCAGATCCCGCTCGACGCGATCCTCGACCGGATGCCGACGGGAGCTCTTCTCTTCGGTGGGAAGCTGCCGCCGCTCTATACGGAATGCGCAAAGGAGCGCGGGATCCGGGCGGTCGATTACTACGAAGACGAGGCGTTCCAGATCGCGGGCGCGGTGCAGACGGCGGAGGGGGCGGTTGCGGCGTGCGTGAACAGCCTCCCGGGGACCGTCTCGGGCATGGACTGTGCGGTCATCGGCTATGGACGGCTCGGGCGGACGCTCGCAAACCGTCTCCGGGCATTCGGCGCCCATGTCACGGTTGCCGCGCGCAGTCCCCGGGATCGCGCATGGGCGGAGGCGGACGGCTGCCGGGCGACATCGCTCGACGGCTGGGCGGCGGATCCCGGATCCCCGGACGCCGTTTTCTCGACCGTGCCCGTGACGGTGATCGGTGCGAATGCGCTCGGCCATCTCCCGCCGTCGGCCGTCCTCTTCGAGCTCGCGGCCGGGATCGACCGGGAGGCGGCAGAGGCGTGCGGACTTCGCGTGATCCCGCTGCCCGGTTTGCCCGGGAAGGTCGCGCCGAAGAGCGCCGGAGAGGGGATCGCCGCCTCGGTCGCGCGGATCCTCGGGGAAGGGGGCGGTCTCCGTGGATAAGATGCCAAAGCCCCGCCTCGGATTTGCTCTGACCGGATCCTTCTGCAATCACCGCGCCGCGCTTGACGTGCTGCATGCGCTGGCCGGGGACTGGGATCTCGTGCCGATCCTCTCCTTCCACGCGGCGGGCACCGATACCCGTTTCGGCCGTGCGGCGGATCTCTGCGCCGAGGTCGAATCCGTCGCGGGGCGGCCGCCGGTGACGACGATTGCAGAAGCCGAACGCTTCGGCCCGTCCGATCCGCTCGACGCGCTGCTCGTCTGCCCCTGCACCGGGAACACCCTTGCGAAGCTCGCGCAAGGGATCACCGACACACCGGTGACGATGGCGGTGAAGGCCCATCTGCGCACGGACCGCCCCCTCCTCATCGCCCTTGCCTCCAACGACGCGATGAGCGCGAACCTCGGGAATATCGGGACGCTGCTCAACCGCAAGAATATTTGGTTCGTCCCGATGCGGCAGGACGATCCGCGGGGCAAGCCGCACTCCCTCGTCGCGGATTTCACCCGGGTCCCTGAAGCCCTCGCGGCGATGACGGAGGGACGTCAGCTTCTGCCGCTGTTTCTCGCATAGAAAAACGCCTGCTCCCCGAGGAAAACGGGAAGCAGGCGTCATATCCGGAGGCGTGAGGACGGACCCCGCGCCTCCGTTCTTTAATTTTCCGTGAGATACGTGAGATACGGGACGGACGGATCGTACGACAGGAAGCCGTCGTCGTAAAGCGTCTCCGTAAAGAGGCACCCCGCGAGCATCGCGCACCACGTCAGAGTAAAGCCTTCGGCATATTCGGCGAGCTGTGGCGGGATTGTGTGCTTCGTGACGGTGCGGACCTCTTCAAGGATCGCGGCAGACGGTGCGGCGAGACGCTCGGAGAGGATCTCCTTTGCCTCGGCGACGAGGGCGTTCCATGCCTCCGTGCGCACCGCGACGTTCACAGCGAGGCCTCCGTCGATCCGTTTGGCGAAGTTCTTTGCGATCAGATCCGCCGCGGTCTCCGGATCGGGCTCCTCTCCGCGGAGGATTTTGAACAGGGCGGTACAGTTCTTCTTCTCATAGAAATAGGACTGCGCGGAGAGACCGGCGGGCTGCCTGCGGCAATACACGTCGACCGGGTGCACTGTCCCCTCCGGGCAGGTCCGCGGCGTGGTCCCGAAGCCCCACGGGAGCGGCTCCGATTCCGCTGCGAAGACGAATCCGCGGCTCCCGTCGGACAGGATGCGGGGGCAGTTCGCGGAGGCAATGCGTTCATAGATGCGCTCGTCGAATTCCCCGGCTTCGGAGGCGAAGAACCAGCGGAACCGTGCTTCGTCCTCATCCTCCCGGAAGAGCCCGGAAACGCGCATCCGCGGCAGAAAGCGACGGAAGAGTTCGTAATAATCCGGCAGATAGTCGCGGTACAGTTCCCGGATGCGCGCGGTGACGGCGGCAAAATCGTCCGCGGGAAGGATATGCAGGTTGGCGCGGTATTTGTTCTTTGCCGGGGAAACGAGCAGTCCGGCATCGGCAAGCAGGGCGATCTCCTCCTCGATATAGACGGCGGGGGTGGCGAGTTCGGCGGAGATTTGTTCCGCGGATTTCGGTTTCTCGTATGCCGCGAGCAGGATCTGGCATGGCAGTTTTCGTTCCGTGAGCTTCCACGGATTTATGTGATTGAGATCAATGAACGAGCCGTTAAGCTCAAAGGGCGTGGGTGCGAAAGTGTTTGTGGACGGAATGGGATTCATGATGCTCTCCTTCATTTTGGCCCGCCCGGCCCGGAGATAGTATTTCACCATATCCGGCGAAAGCTCCCGGCGGCGGGCGATTTCCCGGACGCTCTGCCCGCGGTAATAATGGTCCACGAGCACGTCGCGATAGAGCCCGGAGAGCGAGGCAAGGGTGCGGCGGACCTCGGCGGCATCCTCGCGCGAGGCGGCGATCTCGTCCGGCTGCGGTTCGTTGGAGGGGATGTTCGAGAACACATCCTCCGGCGCGGGGACGGAACGGCGGCGGAAGAAGCTGTTGGCCGTATTCCGGGCGATCCCGCGGAAGAAATGCTCCGGGTCGCGGATATCGTCCCGTCCCGCCTCGGCTTCGAGACAGCGCAGGATGATTTCCGAGGCCAGTTCCTCCGCGTCGGCGCGGTTGTCCGTGCGCGAGAGGGCGTAGGCGAAGAATTCGCGCATCCATCCCTCGTCGATCCGGGTTGTCATGACGTCGTCCTTTCTGTTGGATTTTGACCGGTCTGCCAAACAGTAGCCCAACCGCCGTGCCGGATAAGCGTTTTCGCGAAAAAATATCAGAAATCCGCCCGGAAGCGCAGGATCCGCCCGAATTCCGGATGCCGTTCCTCGCCATCGGGGGCGAATCCGGCGGACAGCGCGGTACGGATGGACGCCTCGTTGTCCGCCTGCACGCAGACGAGCGGAACGGCGATCCCGTGGACCCGGCACAGCGACGCCCCGCGCAGAAGAAGCTCCCGTCCGTAGCCCCGCCGGCGTTCCGAAGGCCGCATGTGATACCCGATGTGCCCCGCCGTCCGGACCGCCTCGTCCTCCGTCGGCCGGATGTTTACGATCCCGCACAGCTGCTCGCCGTTGTATCCGAGATAGACGAAGGTCCGCAGCCATCCGCGACGGGGAGCATCCGGGGAGGAGAGGACCTTCAGCCGCGCGAGCCACTCTGCCGCATCCGACGCGCTCCCGAGCCCGGCCGTCCCGTCAAAATCCCCGTCCCCGAGGAATACCTCACGGCGATAGTCCGCCAGCGCGGGAAGATCGGTCTCCCGCGGGATCGTCAACCGAAGCATGGCTCCCTCCCGATTCATGATTATCTCCGTTCATTATAACACGCGCGCAGCTTGTCGTCAAGCGCATAAAAACCCGCCGCGCGGGGTATGCTGAATACGAAGCGTGAAGACGCTCCGAAATCCGAAGATACCGAGGTACAAAATGATGGAAAAGACAAACCGGACGGAGAAAAGAGAACCCAACCGCGCGATCGCCTGCACCGTGGACGCGTGCGCGCATCACGCCAAGACCTGCGACTACTGCGTGCTGGACCGCATCCACGTCGGCACGCATGAGCCGCATCCCACCGAGACGAAGTGCGTCGACTGCGAATCCTTTGCCTGCGATCCTGCCGCCTGCGGGAAAACGAACACCGCCGAATAAGGGCGGAGAAACGATCGGAGAGGGCCGGTATCGCGCCGGTCCTTTTTCGTCCGGTGCCGGGCAAACGCAGCCGTGTAAGTACCGCACACCGAAAGAAATTTCCGAAAAGGACTTGACAAATCACGCCGCCGGTGCTATAATACAAGGGCTGTCAAAAGCATCGGATCTGGGTGTGGCGCAGTTGGGAGCGCGCTACCTTGGGGTGGTAGAGGCCGCTGGTTCAAGTCCAGTCACTCAGAGAATCAAAAGCAGGGCTGTTTGTGTACTTTATAACCCATTTCGTCACACAAACTGCCCCGTTTTTGTTTGAATCGCACAAGTTTTGACTGTCTTTTTCGATTTCTGATACTTTGTTTTCTCTTATTGATTCGCCTTTTACTCACCCATGCAACACGGAAATGCAACACGAAAAGGGCTTCTCAGCCCTTTTTCATGTATTCCTCAACCGCCGCGAGGATGTATGCGGTTCTCGAAATGCCCGCCGCCTTCGCCCGCTCGTCGATCTCGTTTCGTTTTGTTTCCGTGACAGCGATTTCTATTCTTGTATAGTGCGCATCACGGTACTGTTGACGATATGCTGCCGCCTCCGGCGTTTTGTCCCATGCTCGATTTCTATTCTTGAATTGCAAACTCATTCCTCCTTTTCTGTTATTCCGTGTTCCTTTACCGCTTTTTCGTGCTCTTCTTTCGCCCACTTGTATGCGCTCTCAGGCGTTTCAAACCCGTATTTGAAATACCGTTGTCCGGCCACGCGGAATGTGGCGCACCAGCAGTTGTTGCGCGGATACCATCGCACCCACCGGAATCCCGTCGTGCTGGTCGGCATGGGCTTTTCTGCGAACGCCGCGGCGATCTTCGCGCCGTTGTATATCGATCTTGACGAAGCATCAGCCGCCTGATTTCTCAAGCGTTCGTTCGTCTCGGCCCGCGCCGTGCATCCGCAGTCTCTCGGTTTCCCGAGAAGATCGTGCTGTACCATGATCCTCTCCGCTCCGCATACCGCGCAGCGAACGCGATAGGTTTTCTGCCCATATCGGTTCTCTGGCAGACGTTCCATGACGGAGACGCCACCCATCGTCCGGCCTGTAAGATCGGCCTTCCTTTCGTTCCATGAGCAGCCGCAGTCCTTGTAGGCCCTCGGCCCGGTGAGGTATGTCCCTCGGATGCTTTTTTCCCGCCCGCATCGTCCGCAGCGGCATATCCAGAATGCGTCGCCGCTGAGGCGTGAGTCATCCCGGCGGAGAACGGTGAGGGAGCCGTAGCGCTTCCCCGTGAGGTCGTTGAGAGGCATCGGCTCAGGCCTCGTCCCATTCCGCAGTGTCGAGGTCCTCCTGTTCTGTGGACTGCGCGGAATTGTCGAAGAGGATGTTCTTGGCGTCATCCTCGTCCTCGGGGAGATCGTACCCGAATGCCACGAAATCGCCGTTGCGGAATTCGTCGTTAAGGTCGTGAACGAAGACGGCGTTCTGTCGTTCGGTGTCGCCGATGCTTACAGCGATGGCGGTGCAGGCGGTGAATTCGACGTTGTTGAAGATGATGGTTTTCATTTTCTTTCCTTCCCGCGGTTGGTGGGTTATCCGCGCTCCCTTTCTGTGATTATATTATACCACATATCCCGGAATATGTCAAGAGGCTTTTCAAAGTTTTTTCTGATTTTTTCAAGTTTTTTTGAAAAGAGAAAGGACCCGAAGGCCCTTTCTTTTTGGGGGATTGCTTATGCGTTTTTTAGCTCCCGCATCATGTCCTGTGCCAGCTCGCGTCGCTGGGCATTTCTGTCCTCGCGCGCGATCCTTTCCAGGTGCTCCATCATGCGGCCCTCTCCGCTGTTGCGGCTGGTTCTGCGGTCATCGCGGGCTCTGCTCTCGCGTGAGTAGTCCATGTCATTCCCGGAGTACCCGTCCCATGCGTTGGAATATCCGTCCGCATAGCTGTGGCCCCGGTTTGCGACGCCGGAATTCTTCATCGCGATCGCGGTCTGCGCTTTCGTGATCGCCGAAAGGAGACACTTGCCTTTTTCCAGCTCGTCGAGCGGGATGTCGCGCTGATCTTTTACCATTTCCATGTGATCCATGAGCTGGTTCTCATAGATTCGGATGAGGTCCTTATAATCGCGTTCCTCCACGGTTTAAGCTCCTCCTTTCTCCGTCCAGTCGATTTCGATTGTGGGATTGTTGACGACGATCGGGTCGGTCCCGGTGTTTACCACCGCCACAGATTGACAGCAGCCGAGCCAGATCGGGACGTTTACCGCGCGGCTGACGTTGTCGAGCGTTCCGGCTGCGGCTGGCGTCACGGTCATGGTGGTATAGGGAATCACGACGCCGTTTCGCGCAAGCGCGAGCGACACCGGTCCGGGCGTTCCGCCTTCTTCGACTCCGACGTTTGCCGCGAAGTCGATAAAATACTCCGTCGTCTTTTTGCACCGGCACGGGCAGGACCCGCCCCGGTTCCTCGTTTTTCCGGAGAGAAGGAAGTCCCCCTCTCCGTCAAAATGCCGGATCAGTCCCAGCGGGCACCCTTTGACGGTGATGTTGAAAAGCACGCTTGCTCCGGGATTTACGGTCTGACTTCCGTTTGCGGCATATCCAGGCATGTTACCGCCCCCTTACGCCGCCGCATATCCGCACGGGCAAGCATTCGCGGCACCGGGGCACGTGAAGATCGGCTGGCTGCCGTAGACGGGGACAGAGTTCACGGGGCAGTTTTTGAGGCGGTTGTAGAAGTTCTCGAACGCCGCGTTGATGCCCTGCGTGAAGAACACGTTCTGGTTTGCCTCAGCTTCGCGGAGCGAGCCCATATAAAGCTGATTCTGGAGGAGATCGTTTTCACGGCGGGACTGCGCGAGTTCGTTCTTGACGCCCTGGAGCTCGAGGTCGCAGAGCTTGTCCATGATCGCCTGGCCCTTGTTGTTGATCGCGTCGATGACGTCGCGCGTGTTCTGCGCTGCTTCGTATCTGTCCGCGCAATTTTCTGTCGCGACAGTGTACTTGAGATCCGCGATGCCCGCGCGTATGTCGCTGTTTCCGGCCTGCTGTCCCATCGCGAGGCCGTCGAGGCGACCGTCAATCGCCGTCTGCGCCGCGAAGGAACGCTCGAGGGAGGCCATCTGACGGGCCGCCGCCGCGCTTTCCGCGTTTGCGAAGCCAGCGGCTACGCCTGCGGAGATCGCCGCGCCGGTGTTGGAGACGTTCTGGTTCACGCCGCAAATATCCTGACGGACACCCGCGATCGCGTTGCCGTTTGCCGCGACTGCTGCTGCGATCCCGGCGTTGTTGAAACCGGCGTTCACGTCGTTGTCGACGTTCTGGGCCATGAGCCACGGGAACATCATCCCGAGACCGCCCATCATACCCATCCCGCCGAAACCGCCCATTCCGAAGCCGCCGAAGCCGCCGAAACAAGCGATCAGAGGCAGGAGGAAAAGAGCGAGCAGTAGGCCGTCGCCGCCGAGACCGCCGAAGCCGCCCCAGCCGTTCCCGTAACCACCCCATCCGTTGCCGTAGGGCTGGACGGGCATGATCATGCCGTTGTTGTTTCCGTTTTCGATTGCCATTGAAAGAAGTCCTTTCTTTGATGATATATTATACACACTGGCCAGTTATGTATATCTGATTATTTGTTTCCGAAGATCTTTCCGGCGACCATCATCGCCATCTGTGCGACCTGCGGTGGGTACTGCGCCGCGACGCGCTGAAAGTCCGCGGCAGGATCCCCGTGATACTGCGCCTTCTGCTGTCCGAACCATTTCATCATCGCGGCGCGGTTCTGGAAGAGCGGCGCGGGTTGGTTCTGCTGCTGGCTCTGCTGCGGCTTCGCGCTCTGCGTCTGCTTTCCGTACACCCGATCAAAGAGTGACATTTTCATCATCCTCCCACGTCTTCGCGCTGGTCTTGCGCGCTCTCGTCTGCGGCTGCGGCGCCGGTACCTGTGCTACTTCTTCGGACAGGTTTTCGACGCGCTCGGAAAGTCTTTTGATCTCTCCGAGGACGGTCCGAAGGTTGTCCACCGTCGCGAAGGCTTCGAGATCCTTCCGGGTGACTTTTTCCTCCTTCGGGAAGCTCAGCGGGATCGTCTCGTCGTGAGGACGTCCATCCTCGCCGATCGTGCGGATCACAAGCCGCTCCTCGCCCTCTCCTCCTCTCACGAAAGCAAAGAGCGGATTCCCGGCCTGAACCTCATATTCGTCGAGCTCTTTTTCGTTCTGGATCCAGTTCGGCGGGTAGTACGTCCGCTTCTGCGGCTGATACGCCGGAGCGGGCTGTGTCTGCCCTGAAACGGGCGTCTGCTGCGGCTGCGCCTGCGGAACCGGCTGCGGCTGCGCGGCTGCGTACGGATTCGGATAAAAATATCCGCCGTATGGCATTGCGGGATAGTTTGCCGGAAATGCGTTGAAGGGTACCATGGTTTTTATCTCCTTTCAAAGTAGACGAGCGGGACTTCGTCGCCGGAGTCCCAGGTGTCATAATAAGCCCCGTCTCGGACGGTGAGGACGTGGCCGTTTGTGCGCACGACGTAGATCCCGCGGGGGTGATCCGCGGCAAAATCCCGGACGGTGTATCTCCGAAGGATGGACTCGGCAAGTCCGCGGGCCGTGAATCCGTTTTCGAGCAGATACGCGCCCCACACGTCGTTATCGTGCATCATGCTCTTCATATCAAACCCCTGCGCCGAAAGACGGACGTACTCCCGATCCCAGTCCGTGCCGAGTGCACAAGCCAAGGCGCGGACTGTGCAATCCTCGACCCGGTTGTGTATCGGGTTTGCGTTAAAATTAACGTAGCTGATTATAACACCTCCCCGTTATCATTTGCTTTATTATATCACTTCAAAATCGGCTACTACTGCAAACTTTCGGTATCTTCGCTCTTTTTTTCTTCTGCTTTTGCCTTGACGCTCGCGGCGTCGATGTGCGCCTCGCTGAGGATGTAGGCGAGCCCGGCGGCAATCGCACCCGCCCGCGCGACGATCTGATCGATCATTGCAACGACATTGCCGATCTCCTCCGGCTTCACGCCGAGCTGCGACGCGACGCAGACGACGATGACGATGATGCAGATCCAGAGTTTGCGGGATGTTATTTTTCTGATAAAGTTTTCCATTCTGCCTCCTTAATAGATATAAGTCAATTCGTACGTGTTGTTGAACGCACCAGGCGACGCGGAACGGCTTGCCGCGCTGGACGTGATCGTGAGCGTCGTGCCTGAATACGACCATGTATATCCACTAACAACACCACCGGAAGATGCAGTCGTAATCACCTCAACACGTCTCGTCGAACCGATACGAAAGACGTTGCCGTTACAGTATTTGTTCGCGTTTCCGTCGTACCGCATATCGATGATGTAGTAGTACGTCGTCGAGCCGGAAGAACTGATCTGTGATGTCGATCTCAAGAAGAAGTATTTCGGCTCTCCCTTCATGGAACTGAAACTGATGCTCACCGGATAGTTGGATGCCGTCACGGTTTTCGTGTCGACGCTGAGAGAACCGCCGCCCCCCGTATAAGAACCCGTGACGGAGGCTACACAGTCATCGTCTGTGCTGTCTCCGACCTTTATCACGACGTCCTTCTTGATGTTCGCCGCCAAGAGATTTGCGAGCGTCACGGCTTTTATCGTCTGCGCGCCGGCGAGGTATTTTCCCGCCGCGATCGTCTGATCGTTGCTCGACGGATGGATCGTCTGCGCGGCCTGGGACTGAATGCCGCCCGTCACAGGCTGGCCTTGGGCGTTGTGGGCGGTGGTATTTGCGAGCATTTTATCCGCCGCCACGGTGTCGCCCGAGAGATCCACCGCCGTGATGTGCCGGATCGTGCCGCCGTGGCTGTCCAGCTCGTCCACGATGGAGATCGCGCTTCCGCCCCCGGCGCTGATGGCGTCAATGAGATCTTCGAGGTCGTCGCTGTTTGATCCCGATGGAACGGTGACGCCTTTCCGCGCGATCGCCGCGAGCGCCGCGGTGACGTTTGCGCTTATGCGTGTGATTTCCGACTGGATGCTCATAGCGCACCCCCATCAAATCGCCGCAAGCGCCGTCTCGATGTCGTTGGTGAGGGACACGGTGCCGGATCCGCTGTGCCGCCCTGCGGGGATCGTATAGGTCAGCGTGGTCAAGCCGTCGATCGTCGCCGTGACTGTCCCGCGGTCGATGATGTCGCCGCCGACCTCAGTACCGTCGGCCAGGACGATCGTTTTTCCTGCCATGACGTCCGCAGACGTTGCGTCGACGTTGGAGACGTCCTGATAGGCCGACGGGATCGCCGCGACTGTCACCGAAGACAGGACCTTCCCGGCTGTTGGCGTGATCGTCTGCGCGCTTTTCGTCGGTGTCGCGGATTTCTGCTCGAGCGTGATCGTCACCGCGCCCGATCCGTTATGATAACCCGCCGGGATTGTGTACGACTGATTGTTTTCCCCCGCGTCAAGTGTTTTTGTGACGGCGCCGTTGTTCGGCATGGTACCGGGGGTGACATTGCCCTCGTCGTCCACGAAAATCTTGTTTGCCAGGACGTCCGCCGCCGCCGCATCGACGGAGGAGACGTCCTGATAGGCCGCCGGGATTGCCGCGACGGTGACGTCCGAAAGACCGTAGTATCCGCTGTCCGGCGTGATGGCCTGCTGCGATTTCGTCGGCGTCACGGACTTTGATTGCAGGGAGTAGTTGCCGCCGCCTGCTACGCCGGAGACTGTGCCGGAGCCGTTGTGATAGCCCGCGGGGATTGTGTAGGTGTCGCCCTCCTGCACCTGCGCCGATACTGCGCCGCGGTTTACGATGGCGTCAAACTCGTCGGCGAGGTCGTCCAGCTTATCCGTCGAGACGCCGATGCCGAGCGCGACCGCCTTCGTGCGGAGTTTATTCCGTGCAGCCTGCAGTCTGGCGATCTCTGTTGCTGTGCTCATGTTTTATTCCTCCTGTCAAATTGTTTGCAAAAGTGCGTTAATGTTTCCGACCTCGGTATAAACCGCGGCGGCGGTGATGGGGTGCGTGTTGTTCTGCTCGACGGCGTCGGCCTTCTGCACGCTGATGACGCCCTCTTCGGTGATCTCCAAATCCGCCCCGACGATGACGCTGCCGAGCGCCGCGGTCGTGGCCGGTCGGATCGGCGCGACGGTGACGTCGTCCGCCATCGCGAGCCCGCGCGTCCGGAGCACCTGCTCCTCCGTGCCAGGCGTCACGTTATAGTCTCCTTCGTAATAGTCGCCGATCGGGACCTCGACGACGCCCTCGAAACCGGCGTCGAATTCATCATCCGATGCCTCGAAATTCATGTCGAATTCTTCGGCGTCCTCCTCGAAGTCCAGATCAAAAACGATCGGGATGATCTGTTCGTCCATCAGATCACCTCATTCTTCAACAGCTCGTCCGCCGAGGTCGTTTTTACCTTTGATTTCACGGCTTTTCCGTTCGGCATTTTTGCGCGGATCTGCATCTTGATTTGTCCGTCGGCAAAACGCAGCGTCTCCTCCTGTGTGAGCTGCACCGTGATCGTCGACGGCGTGACGACGAGATCCGGTTTTTCTTTTTCGACAAGGACTTCATATCCCTGTTTATAGTAAACCTTGAGCACCGCGGCGCTCGTCAGATCGATCGGCACCCGGAAGGTGTGCGTCGGTGTCGTCCCTCTCATGGGCGCGCCTCCTTTCTGTTATTTTGTGATCGCTTCGTTTTTGATGTACGCCCAGAACCGGTACAGGAACGTCACCATCATCGCACGGGTGCACGGCTCATCCAGCGCGAGTCCGTCGCCCGTCCCTTTGAGTATCCCAGCATCGACGGCCCACTTCGAGGCCTCGTCGTACCATGTCGGCGCTGCGATCGGTGCACCCTCGAGCGTGACGCCCGCGCGGTTTTCGATTCCGAGCAGCGGGCAGGGGTTGACGGCGGCCTCCCCTCTCCGGACCTCGAAATGCAGGTGCGCCCCGAACGTGTACCCGGTGTCGCCCTCGATGCCGACCGGCTGACCGGCCGAAACGGTTTCACCGGCGTTCACGAGACGCTCGGACAGGTGGCAGAGGTACACCCGCATCCCGTCGCCGGTGTCGATCCGGATAATATTTCCCCATTCCCACGTCCGCGTCAGGTCCGTCTCCCGCGGGATCATCGTCGAGACGGCCACCCTACCGGCGCACGGCGCGATGACGGTTTTCGATTCCAGGCCTACGAGGTCGATTCCGTTGTGCCAGCTTGTTCGCCCGTTCATGAGGCGGTCGCCGTAGGGGGAAGTGAATCGGATCCGACCGCGGTAGGGCAGCTGTAATACTGCCATCGTCAGCCTCCTTTTTTGATTTCGTCGATCTGCCGCTGCTGTGACTTTGACTTCTCTTCAAGGACACCGAGCCGCATCTTGATTTCCGTTTGATCGTCCCGCATGTCCCGCAGCTCTTTCTTGATGTCGTCATTTCCCGCCTTTATGTAGCCGATGTCGGATGCGATCGCTCCGGCCTTTTCTCCTTCGGCTCGCCTGGCTGACGCTCTCCCGATAAAAAAGCTGGAAATGCCGAGCGCGAGAGAAACCAAGGATGCGACGGCGATGATCGCCGGTACTGTCAGATTTTCCATCTTTTTAGCCTTTCTTTATTTATGGGGTGGAGGCCGTCGCCTAATTAAAGGAAACGGCCTTTTTTTTACTTGCGTTTGCTGACTTAAAGGTTCACTTCATTATACCCCTGCCAGAGGTGTAACACCCTTAAATGCGTATCCGGTTGTTGTGCTGTCGTTAAGAATCAGCCATGCCGCATTTGTCGGTGCTGTGATAACCTCATTTGTGTACGATGCACTCGCCGGTGCTTGCGGGGTTAGTATATTGAGATCGCTATCCAAAAACGTATATGCTCTTGGTGATATACCGCCAGAGCAACAAATCGTGAACTGATCTCCCGCCACACAAGGAGTTAAAGCATAGCGATATACATTCGATGTCTGCGTGGGTCTCAAAGCACTTGGTTTCGTCGCGCAATTCATGCAATACGAAAAGTTTGAGAAGTCAATCGCTTCTATTCCGAATGCGTTTTTTATGATTGTCTTTATGTCGGAAATATTCTGTTTATTAACTATTCCCTTATACGATTCCTCGGTATTTCTGTTGTTGAGGATGAGTTTAGCCGCATACTTCGGCGCAGCAAGGACAAGATTGGTTGCAATTACCGATGCTTTTGCGTTTTGAATAGACACGTTGTCGGAATCGATAAAGCACCACAGACGAACGCTGTCTCCGCCGGTTCCTGTAATCGTGAACCGATCTCCTTCCGAACACGGAACAATAACGGAATTAAATCCACCCGTAGATGCTACTGGCGTGAGCGTGACTGTTGATCCATCCCCTCCATTATCCACAATTGCTTGATTAAAATATGTGTATTCTATACGCGAAAACCCTGTTGCTAATTGCTGAGTACCAATTCTGTCGCCCGTAACCGCCGCATCTGCGGCATCGCCGGGAACTGAAAGTGTTGTATCAACAGCAACCGTGGACTGCAACGTCCCGGTAAGTCGAACCCCATCTGATCCCGTGGCAGTATCACCATCGAGCAAATGATTTGCAACGACCGTATCTTGCGTAACGTCCATCTGTGTCATTCCGTTTAATGTGATTTTAGAGATTGCCATATCATCACCTCACAAGCAGTCTCCCGGCAGTCCGCCCGAGTGCGGTTGCCGCTGCATTATTGCTGTTGATAAGCGCAAGCACAAGCGCATCTTTCGCGCTAATCTTGTCCCCGGCACTTAACGAGATGCCACTTCCTCCAACGAGATCAGAGGAATGAATTTCAATGATTGCGTTCAAATCAGGAAGTACGTCCAGAGTAACCATAGCAGACAGCACCTTTGTAATACTACACGGAACACACGCATTGTTTTCGCCGTCCACAATTACATGATCCCGCGCTTTTAATTTAGTGGTTGAATAGTTCCCGGAATAGGCAGAAGGATTCCCGTCAGGAATAACCATCGCCGCATACGCCCCTCCCCTTGAAACAAGACCGGCAAGATCTTGCCCGCCAGAGTGTGTCGGCACGGTGTATGATCCGTTTTCTATCTCATCCGCCAGCATCCCGGCAAGGTCGTTCGCGTATGTATAAATTTGGCCATAATCCGTCGCGTTCATGCCGCACAGACACAGGATGCACGTTTTCCCGGATATATCAACAATATCAATCTGTGTCCTGTATTGATCTCCGATGCTCCCGCCTTTTCCGCCTAAAACATTTGCGTTTGTAATGACTTGATCGGCATAATCAAGATAGCTGTTTGTTACACTTGTTTCTGTCGATCCGACCACAACGCTTGCCGAACGGAGCGACCACATTTGCAGGATTTCACGATAACTGGACGCGATTAAACCCATTTTCATAACGTCCAAAATTTCCACGCTGTTCGACGTGCCAAGCCCGGAAGGATTTACGAACGTACTGTTTGCCATTCCGATTTGAGCGGCAAACACATTCATCCTTGCGACAAATGCGCTCACGGCGGCAGAATCCGAAACCGGAGAATCAGGGATTTTGATGACATCGTTTATATATTTCTTGTACGCTTTTCCAGTGATACCTTTGAATGCATATCCTGTCCCCGACCCGTCGTTTATAATTAAATATGCCGTATTAGCAGGAGCCTTTATGACATGATCTGTAAGTGTTACATTCTGTCCAGCGTTTTCAAGTATTTCTAAATTGTTGTTGATAAATGCGTATGCTTGCGGAGACACACCACCCGTACACGTTATTGTAAACAAATCACCAGCACTTGCACTCACAAGGCAGAATCTATAAACACTCGATGTCTGCGTAGGATTTAATGAAGAGAGGTCTGTTGCGCAATTCAAGCAATACGATGATGTCGAGAACCGAAGATACTTTGTTCCGTCATTATGCAGAATAGAATCTTCTATAAATACGACCTTTTTGTCAACGACAATCCCTTTATAACTCTCTTCCGTGTTTGTGTTGTTCAAAATCAGCTTTGCGGCATTTTTCGGAGCGACGATGACAAGATTGTTTCCTGTCACACCGACTTTGGACGTTTCTAATGCAATATTATAAGAATCTATAAAACACCACAAACGATATGAAGAACCGCCTGTGCCTGTTATTGTAAATAGATTGCCCTCTTCACAATCTACAACGGCGCAGTTTTGCGAACCTCCGGGAACCGTTGTTAGGTTAACAGCGTTTCCGTCTCCCACGTTTGTAACAATAGCGCGTCCGGGAGTGTATATAATTTTTTCAAAATCAATTGCGTTCTTTAAATCAGTAACCTCCGCCCCGGTTTTGGCAGCGTCGGCGGCTGCGCCGGGTGTCGACAGGGTGTTGTCGACCTGGACGCCCTTGCTCTTGAAATAGTTCGCAAGCTGCGCAGCTGTCGCGGCCTCCGTGCTCGTCCCGCCGGCGTTTTCCTTCGGGATGAGGTCCGTGTCGGCGATCGATGACGCTGGCGTGAGCTGGCTGATTTTTATTCCTTCGTCTGGCATTATACTACCTCCTCAAACTCCACGATCCCGCGCAGGTTTCTCCGATCGATGTATGTCATGCGGATGTCTGGCAGGCTCGGCAGAACACAGACCGGAATATCCGTTTCTTTCTTGAGGAACTTTTTGAGCTCCTCGCTCTCTTCCGCCGCGTCGAGTTTCAGCGCTTCGCCGATCACTGGATCCGCCGCGTCGAGCGTCGGCGTGAGAAGGTCGAGGATCGGGGCGGGGAATTCCGTGTTTGCCAGTTTTGCGAGGCCGAGGCGCGCTTTGAGGATTCTTTCGTTTTCCATCATTTTTCCTCTTTCGCTTCTTCATCCCGGCAGGTCAGCCGGACGATTCCTTCGAGTGCGGCGATGTCGTTGGCGGACAGGTTCATGCTCTCGCGATAGTCGAGGGTGATCTCCCGGATCCCCTCGGCCTCCGCTTCTCCGATTTCCGTGAGCCTTTCGACGAGCTCTTTTTCTTTTCCCGGCGTCACCCGGTATGTCTTCCCATCTTTGATCCCGCATTCGGCGTACACCTTCGAGGAGGCCGCGCGTAAGATCTCGGCTTCCCTCTCCGCCTCGTGCGTCAGGCGCACGAGGTCGAAGAGCTGCCTTCCCGGAAGTCCTTCCGCTGCTGCGAGCTTTCGGAGCGCCGGGATCGCGTTGAAAATCTGTATCTGTTTCATGTTGATCTCCTCAGAAAATCCTTCTGTCGTCGTCGTTGCTGTCGTGCCAATACAGGCGCGTGCCACCTGCCGACGTGTGCAAATATGTTCCGTCGTGAAAATAGTAATATCTTGAAAATACTGCGGAGAAAATGCTGCTGTTTGTTCCGAGTGTCCATACTTCGTCAGTATTCGGAATAATTCTATGCGTTGAAGGAATTACAAGAAGGCTGTCGCTGTCCGTTAAAAGGTTTTTACTGCCGATTCCGAAGATGATCTGCGTCCCATAGATGAAAGTCCTTTGTGCGATTTGGACTCCTGTTGCATTCGGGTCAATGTCTTTCGGTCCGACGTGCGTGATTGTTGCTTCGCTTTCCATCTGCCCGGTCAGCATCAAATAATAATTTGTGCCGTCGTAGTAGAAGACTTTTTGCACGTGCAGGTCTCCGTCCAGCGTGATTTTTGACGCCTTGAGCATGATCTGCGAGCTGTCCGGGTTTGCGACAAGTTGGAGCAGCGCGCGGACTTCCGACCCGATCGTCCCGCTTCCGTACGCCGCCGTCATGTCGATCTCAGCAGCGACGGGGCTGACCGCCTGCGTGATCGCCGTGCTCACGGCCTGCGTTGTCGCATAGTCGCTCATGTCTGCGATGGTCTGATAGGTCCCGGAGGCCGCCGAAATGATCTTCGCGGTCCCTTCCTGTCCGTCGATGTATGCGCCGATCTCAGCGTCCAGCTCCGAAAACGTCGGATAATCCTCGAGCTGCGACTGCGTCACGTAAGATCCGGAGAGCGCCGCCACAAGTTCAGCGGTCCCCTCGGCGGAGTTGATGTATTTACTGATCGTGATATCGGCTTCGGATTTATAAAGCACCTTCCGCGTCACGTCGACAAAGGTGTCCGTGATCTCCGGGATGTGCGCGCCGACGGTGATCGTGCATTCCGTTTCCTTGTACGGATTCCGCGTCATTTCGATGATCCGCGTCTCGGCGTCGAGGCCGAACGGTCGGAACACGATCTTCACCTCGTCGCCGACGGCAAGGCTGCCGCGCTGGATCAGGCCGACGCGGTACGCAGTCTCACCCGTGACGAGATTTTCGTCTACCTCCACCGCGGAGATATTCCCGGTCGCCATCAGGTCGACGCGCTGCGTGCTTCCGCGATGTGCGACGACGTTGACGGTCCACCCGTCGAAGTCCAGCTCCCCGCCCATCAGCTCGGCGACGGTGTTGAGCGCTTCGCGGCGCGTGACGCCTTCGATCACGGTCGTGTCGAGCGTCCCGGTCGGCGTCGTCCCCGGCGTGAATTCCGTTCCGTCGAGGATCCGCGCGAGGACCTGCGCGTATGTCCCGCCGAGGTTGAGGCTTTGAATGTTGTATTCCGGGCGGTTGAGCCTGTAGGTGACGTGCTCCGTGCTCACCTCCGCGAAGGCCGCAAGGTGATTTCCGGAAAGCCGCACCGATGCGATATCATAATATTGCCCCTCGAATTCCACCAGCGCTGCTCCGTAGAATTTCGCAAGGCTGCTGGCGTAGATCACGAGGTCGTCGTTTGTCAGGATCGGTTCGTCGTTGTTTTCGAGAAGCGGGATCCCTTCCGTCAGGAATTTCAGATCCTCCGGTAAAACGGTGAAGCGGAGGGTCTGCTCTCCGCTCAGGGCCTCGGTCAGGGCCGCGCCCTCTCCGATGTGCTCCAGCGCGTGCCTCTCGCCTCCGCTGTTGAGATAGATTTTGCTCATGCGTATGTTACCCCCAGGACGCGCGCCTGCCCCGTCTGCCGGTTATACTGCACGCGGGACACCGCCGTCGTGATTTTTTCGGCGCCGATCATAAAGGGGATTGTGACGTCGAACACGTCGCCGAAACCTCCCGTGATCGCGCCCCATGCGGTATTGACTTCCGTGTCGAAGCTCGTCGGGATCGCGTCTTCCATGTCCGCGCGGACCTCCTTCATCTCGTCCTCGAATCCCTCTCCGATGCCGAGCGCGAGCATCCGCCCGATCTCATCCCGGAAAACTTTCGACGGGGAATGGATGCCGAGGAAGTCCTTCACGCTGTCGACGACGCCGCTGAAAAATCCCGATACCTTTTCCTTGATCCAGCCCGCCATATCTTTTATACCTTCCCACAGGCCCTTGATCAGGTCGGTGCCGACCTCTTTGATTTTATCCTTGTTATCGGTGAACGCTTTGACGAGCGCCGAAATGATCTTCGGGATCGCGGCGACGATGGTTTTGATGATCTGCGGCAGGTTCTCGACGAGCGCGATGAGCAGCTCGATCCCCGCTTCGATGATCTGATTGATCATTTGATCCGACAGCAGAACGTCCACAAGTGCCGTGATAATCTGAGGAATGGCTGCGCAGATCTGTTTGATGATCTCCGGCAGCGCTCCGATCAGGGCAAGGAACAGCTGCAAGCCCACCTCGAGGATCGTCGGAAGAAAGGACAAAATCGTCTGCGTGAGCTGCGGCAGGTATTTGATCAGCGTCTCCGAAATCATCGGCAGGGCTTCTCCGATCGCTTCAAGCGCCGCCTCGAATATCTCTGCGAGGGCCTCAAGCAGGGCAGGGAGCGCCTCGGCCACGCCGCGGACCATTTCGACGATGGAGTTTGCGAAATTCTCCTTCATTTCGTCGGTGATTTCTTCGCCGTTTGCCGCCGCCGCGATCATCGCGGTGAACGCGCTTTCGACTTCCGAAATTCCGGAATACACCTCGGTCATCAGCGTCGCGCCGAGTGCGCCGAAATTGTTCTGCACAGCTTCCGCGCCGGTCTTCGCCTTTTCCATCGCGTCGGAAACTTCGAGCAGGGAAGAGAGCGTCTCCTCCGAAAGCACCGCGCCGGAAGCCTTTGCCTCCTCCATCATGCCGTGAAGTGCTTCGCTTCCGGTTTCGATCAGCGGGTTCAGCTCCTTCGCGCTTTTGCCGAAGATCTCCATCGCAAGCGCGTCGCGCTCCGTTTCGTCCTCGACTTGCCCGAGGGCGTCGATCATTTCCCAGTAAACGGTCTCGCTGTCGCGCAGTTTCCCGTTTTCGTCGGTGACGGTTACGCCGAGCGTCTGATAAGCTGCCGTGAGCTTCTCATTTCCGTCCGCCGCCTTCTGCATCGCCTGAAAGTTTTTCGTCATGGAGCCGGTCAGCGTTTCTGTGGAAACGTCGACGAGCTCCGAGACAGCGGCGTAGGCTTGCAAGGTATCCGTCGCGACGCCTGTCTGGACGGAGAGCGTCGCGAAATTGTCGGCATATACGGCGGCGGATGTCGTCGCGTCCGCGATCACCTTTGCGCCTGCGCCGATCCCGGCGGCGACGGCTGCTCCTACCACGGCGACAGCGTCCACGGTCGCCTTTGCCGCGCTCTTGATCGCGTCGAAGCCCGCGGAGACAGCCTCCCCGAATTTCGTGTTCTTGAGATCGTCGAGCTTGTCCTTTACGCCCGCGACGGCTTCCTTGACTTTTGCGATCGCAGAATGCTGCTTCCCGAATTCTTTCTGCGCGTCCTCGGCCTTCTTGAGGCTCGCCTCTGCGCTCGCGACTTCCCGCTCGAACTTCCGGTACTCCGCGGATCCTTTTTCGATCTCCCCGGACGCGATCATCTTGTTCATCGCGTCCTGGGCCTGTTTCACGGCGTCGACGCGCTTTGCCGCCGTTTCCGCCTGTTTTGCAAGAAGCTCCTGCTTCTGGGCGAGGAGCTCCGTGTTCGTCGGGTCGAGCTTGAGAAGTTTTTCGACGTCGCGCAGCTCTTTGGACAGGCTGTTCGATTCCTTGTTTATGTCTTTCAGCGCGTTCGACAGGCCCGTTGTGTCGCCGCCGATCTCGACGGTGATTCCCTGGATCTTATCTGCCATGACGTCACTCTCCTTTCCCGAAGACTTCGCGGAGTTTCTCGCGGTCCGGCTCCGTCTGTTCCAGCGTCCAGCACTTTTCAAGGTATTCGCGCCCGGACGGCGTGCTCTCGCAGGCGTGGATCACCGCGTCGCGGAGCAGGAGCCGATAGGTATAATAACAGAGGTCCTCGACCTCGAAGATGGAGATCCGCGCATAATCGGCGACCAGCTTCTCGGCTCTCGTCTCTGTATCGTATTGTCCCGTACCATCCCCGGAGGGATAGTACGGGATCGTCAGTTTTTTGCGCTGTTGATTTTGCCGTTGATGAAAGCGGTGTACTCTCGCATGATCTCGGCGATGGTCGACACCGGGACGTCCTCGAGATCCTCCACCGTGACCGGGATGTTTTCCCGATTGTGCGAGAGAATCACCGCGAGGAGCTTGTACATCTCGCCTGTGTTTCTGCTTTTCGGATCGAATCCCGCCATGCTGTCAATGATGCGCTTCGTCGCGGGAAGCACGTGGATCTGCTCCCCGCTCAAAAGCTCGATCTCAAGGGTCGGGATGTCCTTCGTTTTCAGCGTCAGCATGTTTGCCTCCGATTATGCCGAGAGCTGCGGAATCGTCTCGTCGATCTGAATGAGCGTCCCGTCGCTGTCCGCCGGGAATGCCGTGAACTCCGCGTCGATGACCGTTTCGTTTTCCTTCGCGAAGGCGATCTCGAAGCCCGCCTGATTCTTTCCGATGACGGTGACGCGCATGTCCCCGTCCGCCGCGTCCGGATGGAGGAAGCGGATGAGGTACATCTTCCCGTCGTCAGATCCGCCGCCGATTTTGAGCGTCCGCTTTCCGGCTGCGGAAGATGTCGCCGCCTGGGTCGTCAGCCGCGCGTTGGAAACGAGTTTTTTCAGCGTTTCGCCGTCCCACGTCATGATGCCGGATTTCAGCGTCGCCACTTCGTCGGTCTTGATCGACTTCGAGACGCGCCCCATGTCGTCGATCGCCTTGTACCAGGTTGGCGTATAGGTAAGCGTCGCGCCGCCCTTGATATATCCGAGCCGGTTTGCGTCGACTTCGATCACGTTGTCGGCGGGAATGGTCCCGCCCGTGAATTCGGTTACGTACAGATAGCCGGACCCCAGAACGATTTTATCGCTCATGATATTCTCCTTTTCTTTGTTTTGATCGTGAAGGTGTAGGTGATCTGCCACACCTCCTCGTAGTAGTTCCGCTCCTCGTGCTTGCGCGGGCTGTATTGCTCGATCATGGCTTCGAGCCTGTCCTCAAGCTCCCAGTCCTTTCCGGTCGTGTACAGCTCGATCGTCGCGTTGTCCTCTCGTGTTGTCACGCCGCCGTAATCATCCGGAGCCGTGAAGACGGTGTCCTGAACATAATACGCGGCGTACGGCGTCATCGGATTGGTGAGATCGCCGTACCCGAAGGGGATGTCAAGCGCTGTGAGAATCGCTTCGATAGTGTCACGCGTCATTTCTGCATTTCCTCCTCGATGAGCTGCGGAAGACGTTTCTGCGCGAGCGCTTCGCCGTATTCGATGTGCGGGATCGGCCTCTTCGTTCCGTGCATCCGCCCGTTTCGGTCGACGATGCGGTGCCCGAATTCGAGCAGGTGCGTGAGCCGATAGTGCGGCGCCTTGACATACCAGCGGATCCGCTCGTTCATTTCGTCGACGTGGACGACTTTCAGCGCAAACGCCTTTTCATACGCGCCCGTCCTTCGCTTGAAGATTGAGTGCGCTTTGATCTCCGCGTTCGTTTCTGCCGCGCATCGTTCCACGGCCCGCTTTACCGCCGCGCCCGCGCCTTTGACATAGCCCCGGACGGCGTCTTCGACCGCCTGCCCGACGAGGTCGATTGTGTACGTTTTACCCATGCACGCCCGTCCTCCGTTCGCAGTAGAGCTCGACCCATGCGCCGTCCCGATAGCTCCGGTAGATCGCGAGGACCTCGCCCTTGTGCGTCGTCAGCCGGTCTTCTCCGTTGTAGTAGTCACCCCGCACGGTGTAGCGCGCGGAAGGCTTGAGACCTACCGCTGCCGCCTGGAAGTATTCGCGCTGTGTGATCTCCGTTTTCTGCGCAGGGACGCGCTTTCCGCCGATCGTGACGGAAGTGTGTTCAACGGCTCCCGGCATAGGTGCCTCCCGTATCGTGGCGCATCATCGCACGGAGATTTTCATAGCATTTCCCCCAGCGCTCGGCGTCCGGTTCAGTCCAGCCGTAGGCGTGGATATAAAACCGGACGGCCTGCGTATAGAGTGGGTGGCTCTCCACGGGCCGGGGAACACCCGCGGATTTGAGGTCAGCGGAGCACGCCAGAATCAGCGCCGTCACGGTCGAATCGTGCGTGTCGTCATCGGATGCGATGCCCGCCGCAAGCCGAGCCTCTCTCAGTACCTCCTCCGTCATGCTCTCCGCCTCCTTTCGTTATGGTCAGGTGCTCGGCTCGATGAGGAAGAATGCCTTCGTCGTCATCGGTTTGCCGTCGAGGATCGCGTACGCGCTGTAGTCGGTCGTCCTGGCGAGAACATGATCTTCGGTGAGGATCTCGACGTCGCGGTTCACGTTGGAAACGTAGCCGCGCGCGTAGTTGCCGCCGAGAACCTTGCCCGTCGGAACGGCGTCTTCCGCCTTGACCGGGATCCCGAACATACGGCCCACGCCGCCCGCGGTTACGTCAGGGACAAAGATCGGGCGCTTTGTGGTGTCGAGGATGTTCGCGAGCAGCGTCCAGATCGTGGTGCTCTTCGCGTAGATCGCGGAGCCGGAAACATAGCCGGAGAGCAGCACGCCCATGCCCGCCGTCAGGTTGGCATAGGAAATGCCGTTCGCCGCGGTGTAGGTGATGACCTGCGGGGTGGAGGTCTCCGCTTCGAGGGCGGTGATGACACCGAGCGGCTGCGGCTTGAAGGAATCGCCCTGGCCGGGGATGCCGGGGCCGGTCACGAACGCGGTCGCGATCGCGTTTCCCATCTTCTCGGCGAGCTTTCTACGGAGGAATGCCTCGAAGTCTTCGAGGGACATTTCGTAGAGCTTCCACGAAATGGTCACGGCCTTGGCCAGCTCGTGTCCGTCGAGCTCGATGTTTGCGCTCGTGATTGCGCTCGGCACGGTCGCCGTCGCCTCGTCGTACCACTCGCCGTCCCCGCTGACGTCGGCGGTGGGGATCGTCACCTTTCCGCGGACGTATGTTCTGGATGCCGCGGAATCCGCGATGATGGGATGCTGCTCCGCCATTTCGGACCAGATTTCGCGCATCATGGTCACGGGGATCACGGCGGGATGGTTTGCGGCGGTCTGAGTGCCAGCGTTCACGAGTTCGTCGCCGTTGACGGCTGCGAACGACTTCTTTTCGGCGTCGTTCAGGCCGCGGTGCATCATCGCCTTCAGGAAGGCGGTTTTGTAGGTGTCGGTTGCCGCTTCGTCGTCTTCGTCTTCAGACTTCGTTCCGACGCCGACGCCGATCGCCGTCTTCGAAACGACGACGCCTCTTTCCAGGGCGGCAAGGTTGGCTTCCGCCTTGGCTTCGAGCTCAAACTTCGCGTCGAGCTCTTCGATCTGCTTCTTCATGGCCTCGAAGTCTTCGAGCTTGCCGTCGGCAGTCGCGGCCTTCGCCTGATTCAGCAGTTCGGCGCGCTTTTCAAGGTATTCTTCTCTTCTCATTTTTCTGCTCCTTTCAGCATTTCAAGTTCGACCCATGCGCGGGCCTTTTTGGTCTTGGTATCTTCTGCTTCTTTCGCACGCATCATCGCGCGGATTTTCTCGATCGCCTCCGGGTTGATCGTCAGCCCCGTCGATGCGACGAGCGGCTCAATCTCGGCATCCCCGATGATCGCATCCGCGAAGCCCAGCTCGACGGCCCTCTCCGCCGTGATCCAGGTCTCCTTGTCCATCATGCGGGCGAGCTCTTTGCGATCCAGGCCGGTCTTTCTCGCGTATGCCGTGATCAGCGATTCGTTCGCGGTTTTGAGGACCTCCACGAAGTGCTCCATGTCACGGTAATCACCGCGCGCGCCGCCGGACACATTGTGAATCATCATCAGCGCGGTCGGCGACATTTCGCACCGGCCGGCCATCGCGATCACGGACGCCGCGGACGCTGCGAGCCCTGTCACCTTGATCGTCACCGGGCCCTTTTTATAATCCAGCAGGGCGGTATAGATTTCCGACCCTGCGTGAATCATGCCGCCGCCGGAGGAGATCTCCACGTCGAGAGGTTCTCCTTCTTCGCAGGCGTCAAGGATCGCGTCGACGTCCTTCGGGCACGTCGCGTCGATTTTAAAAAGGTCATAGATCCATTTGCTGTCGTTGTCGATGATGTCACCTTTGATTTTGAGCTTCATTCGTCGTCACCTCCTTCCTCGGGATTTTTGTCCTCCGGTTTGTCGACTGGCACCGTGTCGAGACGGCGGACCATCACGTCGCCTCCCGGCACCGGCGGCAGCGTCAGCAGCGCGCGGAGTTCGTTCACGCTCATCGCGCCGCGGTCGACCCACGAGACGAGGGAGAGCTTCGTCTGCATGGAGGCATATTGTAAGGACGCCGCCTCGCAGAGGATATAATTTCCGACCGCCCTCTCCCGGCGGGAAAAGATCTTCCGTGTGAATTCCTCGGAGATCTGTTTCACGTCCGGTTCGACTTCGGCCTCATAGTATGCGAGCCAGTCGTTTTCGGTATAGCTCGACGTGATGATCTTGTCGTTCGTACCGTAGAACGCCTGCACCCGCTTCATCGTGCGGTCCATGTTCGCCGCGTTCGGGACGAAGTCATGCGGCTGCACTTCTTTCAGCTCTGTCGTGTTGTCGTGCGCGGCGACGCCGAAGCCGCCGTCCTCCGACAGCAGGAATGACTTTGCAAAGTTTTCCGCGGCCGCCTTGACGTCTTCGTCTCTCTTCGGGACGAGCAGCCGCATGATCCAGCGGACGACGGAGGAGTTCTTGACGGCGGCAATCACGGATTGATCGGATGCCGCGATCACCTCCATCACCCCGGACAGCGCGCGCTTCGGCGTTGTGCCGAGGATGTCGTTTTCCGCATAGTCGCCGCGGAGGTGGATCAAGTCCTCGTACTTGACCTCGGACTTGTTTCCGTTCCGGAAGGTAAACCGGATAACGATTTCCCCGCGCTCGTCAATGACGGCCTGCGTCGTGACGGCGGGAATGGGGAAGAGCTCCACCGGGAGCCCGTTTCCATCGCGTACGATCAGCGCGAAGGCATTGCCGGTCAGCTCCTTCCGGGTGATCATGTATTCGAGCATCATCTGCATCGTCATGTATGCGTTCGGCTCGCGCAGAAGGAAGCGCATATACGGCTCCGGGTCGACGGCCTTTTCCCGCGTCCGCTGATTCTCGCGGATATGGTGCATGGTCATCTTCCCGATCGCTTTTGCCTTTGGGCGGATCGCCGACCGCACGATGTCGGAGGAATAGAGATCCCAGTCCCACCCCATGATGGTGCTTTTCTGCTGCTCGACCATCCGGATCTGCTCGCGTTTCCCGGCGCGCCCGGTGGGAGAACGGACCCTCCCGAAAAGTTTGTCGAAGAATTTCATTTTATTCCTCCGAAAGCAATGCCCGGATCTGCTCTTCGCGGTCGCTGAGTTTCCAGCGTACCGCTGCCGCTTTTTCCGCTGCCGCTTTTTCCGCTGCCGCTTTTTCCGCTGCCGCTTTTTCCGC
This sequence comes from Clostridia bacterium, assembly GCA_017550315.1. Lineage (GTDB taxonomy): Bacteria > Bacillota > Clostridia > Oscillospirales > CAG-272 > UMGS1696. Next base: position 27,831 of record JAFZPN010000167.1, on the reverse strand, counting down.
TGCCGCTTTTTCCGCTGCCGCTTTTTCCGCTGCCGCTTTCAGTTTCGTGCAGCGCTCCGAAAGGAGATACCCCGCGCCGAAAATCGCTTTCCCGTAGGCGTCCTGCGCATCAAGTTTTCTGACCTTGACGCACTCTTTCGTCGGCACCTCAAACGTGACGCCGTGCTGGGCATACTGATAAGCGCGCGCCGCGGTGATGACGCTGTCCGGGTATTCATATTTCGGCACGCTCTTCACTCTTCTCGCCTGTTCCTCGCGGTTTGCCTTGTCGACCGCCTGGAACAGTTCCGGCCGTGTCGCGATCCGAAGTCCCGGCTCGAGAGAGGTCGCAAATGACGTGTTTATATCCGCTCCGTTCTCGTAAATGATCCCGACGCCCGTCGGAAGCACACAGCATTCCGGAGCAGCCGAGAACAGCGTCAATGTCGGCCCGAAGAGGAAGAAGTCGATCCCCTTTCCCTGATAAAACCATGTGATCGCGCTGAAAATCGAAAACGGCGGATTGTCTACGACGACGTCTCCCGGTTTATAATCATACCGTTCAAAATCGCCGCCCGGCCAAAACGGGCGTACAAAACGCGATCGGTCGATGCCGTATCTATTTACAACAAAATCCGCGACCGCTTCGTACACCGCCTCCGGCGTGTAGCAGTCGTCCGTCGTCTTTTTGGGTTTGAACTTGTCCACGAAGGCCGCGTATTCGCTCCCCGGGAAAAGCTCCATCTGTTCGTTCATGTCCGAATATTTTCCCTCCAACCCGCCCGCCGTAGCGTCAAATAATGTTTTTGTATTCGTCCTCCTTCTGGGACAAAACCGTGTAGGCGTCCAGAAGAGCCGCCGCGCCGTCTATGCGCCTGCGGGGGTTGTTCGTTTTCTTTGGCTGTATGTTGCCGTTTTTGTCTTCTTCGTAGGTCGTGTTGGCGAGGCACCACTCGTCGACTGGGTTGTCGTTATAGACGATCCGGTGCGATGCCAGATCCGCGCCGAGCGCTTTCATGGGTGCCGAAAGCGTCTTCACGCCCTGCCGGACCGGGATCATCGTGTCCGCTCCGAACGTCTGCCGCATTTCCGATGCCCACATTTCCGCGCCCCACTCGTCATATCCGATCGCATAGAGGAAGATGTCGTATTGCTCCCAAAGTTCGCGGAACCATAGCGTCACGTCGTGCGGATCGATCTTGTTCCCGCGGGACAGCCGGACGAGCCCGCGCTCATGCCAGAAGTCATAGGGGATCTTGTCTTCCTTCACGCGCCGCTCGAGGTTGTCTTCCGGCAGCCAGTACATGGAGTGCACGAAGATCTTGTCGCTTTCCGGGACCTGGAAGATGATCTTCGCCGCGGTCAGGTCCGTCGTGGATGACAGGTCGACGCCGCCGATCGCGTACCGCGGACGGAGGATGGTCTCGGCGTCCTCCGGCCCGATCCAGTTTTCCGCGTGCTTGTCCGGGATCCGGAATGTCTCCCGGTTTCTGATTTCCTCAAAGGTCAGCCAGGACTCCGACGTCGTCTCCGGGATGTTGAATTCCTTGCACAGAACATTCTTCAAAAGCCGCGGGTTTTCCTTGCACCGCTCCACCTTCTCGGCCAGCGTTGCAAGATTTTTGATCGTGCCGAGCCCCGGATTTGCTTTTTTCCAGCACGCCGGATCGCTCCACTCGTTTCTGCTGTCAAGCTCATAGAGGATCGGGAGCACCCGATCGTCCGTGTACTTCCCGTTCTCATACCCCTCGATGATCCGTGTGAATTCCTCGTACTTCTCGTCGTAAATGTCGCCGCGGATGGTACCCGCCGTCGTCGTGATGACGATGAGCGGCTGCTCTCTGGCTGCGACGCCGTCCGCGATGACGTCGTACAGATCGCGGCCCGCTTTCCATTGATGGATCTCGTCCATGAGCGCACAGCTCACGTTGAGGCCGTCGAGGGTGTCCTTGTCCGACGCGAGAGGTTTAAATTTTCCGTTGTTGAAGTCCGTGAGGATCTCCGCGACCAGGGTGCGGGCACGCCGGAGCAGGGCGGGGGACTTGCGGACCATGCGCCGCGCTTCTTCCCAGATAATTTTTGCCTGATCGCGTTTCGTCGCGACGGCGTACACTTCCGGACCGGCTTCTCCGTCCGCGAACAGCATATAATTCCCGATGATCGACGAGAGAAGCGACTTCCCGTTTTTCTTCCCGACGAAAAGCGCGAATACCTGATACTTCCGGATCCCTTCGTCGTCGATGAATCCGAAAACGGCAGCCAGCGCGGCCCTCTCCCAGAGTTCGAGGCGCACCTTCTTCCCGCCGTACTTTCCCTTCGAGTGGTGGCAGTATTCCTCAGCGAAACGGAGCACGTGCTCGGCCCTTTCCTGGGAATAAAACCATCGTCCCGGATGCTCGACGTCGTCCGCCAGCTTTCTGTAAACCGCGCGCACTTTTTTTCCGACGGTTTCCCGCCCTGCGGAGATTTCCGCCCAGTACGCGAGGATCGGGTTTTCAGCGGGTTTCGAGGAAGTCGTCGAAGCCATCGTCCACCTCCGCCGCGACTTCCTTCGGGAGCAGCTCCGCGAGCTTGCCAAGCGCGGTCGTGTACCGCTGGATCATGGAGTTATAGGCGCGGCTGTATGGAGATTCGCGCGTGATCGTGTATTTCCCCTGCGGCATTTCGTCCAGGAAGCCATATTTCAGCAGCTTCGCCTTGAGTTCTTCAAGCTGGACGCGCATGAAAGCCGCCTCTTCGATCAGGCCGTCCGCGACCTCCTTCTTCTTCCCCTCAAGTCCGTCGAAGAGCGCCGCAAGTCTCTTGATCTCGGCGGAAATCGCTTTTTTCTGCTGGCTTTCTGTGCGTTCTTTCCATGCGTTTTTCATGCTTTTTTCGCCCTTTTCCGCGGCTCCCTTCTTTATGATTTTATAAACGTCTTTTCCCGGGGGGGTTATGTCCGCGATCTGCGCATTTTTTGGAGGTCCCCTCTGCCGGTTCTCCACACCCCATAAAATATCCGTTTGACGGGGGGGATCACCCCCGCCAATAATTTTCCGGTACCGGATGTCCGTCGGCGTCGAAGTGCGCGTGATGCTCTGCCTCATGGCAGTCCTTGCACAAAAGCTCGACGTTCTCCGGGTTCAGCGTGATCAACGGGTTCACGATGTTCTCTGGCGTTAAGAGGATCTTGTGATGCAGGATCTTCCCCGGCCGTCCGCACCGCTCACAGAGAAGCACGCGGGCAAAGTACGCCGCGCGGAATTCCCGCCACGCCTTCGACTTGTAAAACGCCGCCGCGAAATCCTGCGCCACGTTCGCCCCTCCCGTTTTCCTTTTGCCTTATCTTATCACAAACAGCCCGTCTACTACTGCAAATCGTCGCCCCGGCCGGATAACAAACACCACAATTTGCGCGCACGCGCCAGCCAGTAATAAACCGTGCGCTCCGAAACGTAATGCTCTGCCGCGAAACGCCGCGCGCGCATCGTCACCTCGGCTCGACGCAGCGGTCGGCCCGGCTCCTGCATGTACACCGCGCGCACCGCCTCCTCGATCTCTCGGCCATGGCTTTCCCTCCGGAGAACGTCAAAGGCCGCGGCACACGCCAGCAGCTCACGCGCCGACGATCCTCCGCGTCTCTTGATCTCTTCCAGCCCAGGACACCCGGCACGCGCCCATTTCCGGAACGCCTCCGTCGCCTGGATCATATCCCTATGCTTCCGCACGCTTCCGCCTCCTTCCGCGTATTGCATCGTCGTCACGCCGCGCGTATGTAGCGAGGTTCTGGCTGTCCGGACGATAAAGCACCGCGTCCATGTACCACGCCTTGTTGACGTCGTTGAACCGGAGCCGCGGCTGTTCCGAAAGCCAGTAGCCCGGATAGGCAAGCGAGAAAAACGTGTGCCGCTTCACCGTTCCCGCGTCAGCCAGCATTTCAAGCTCATGCCGCGCATAGGTGTGCACGTCCGTCCTCTCGACCGGCTTGCGCAGATTCCGCGATCCGCTCCACCGCCGCTGGCCCTTCGCGCGCTCGTGGATCGTGTCCGTCTTGCCCGCCTTCTTCTGTGAGCCGTAATAAAACGACAGATCGATCACGCCACACTCATCGAATTCGAGCGGACACCATGATACACGTCCCATCCCCCAAAGCTCCGCGAGTTCGGCAAAGTTCACGCCGCCCTTGATAAAAAAATGCACATGCGGCCTACCGCTTTCCGAATACGCCGGGAAAATGATATACCGCAGCTCTACGCCTTCTCTCGCATAATACCGCCGCATCTTCGCCGCGAAGTTCCTGCAATCCCGTTTGAATTGCTCTTCGTCGGCGGGAAGATAGCGGTCGCTGTACGTCAGATCGAGCCGGTAGTCATTCCGATCGAAATTTTCATGCACAAGCATTTGTAGGCGGAGCATGGAGTACTTCTCGTTCAGCCGCTTTTGATCCTCCGATGTCGGACGGAATCTCCCGCGCCGCCGCCCGGTCTGTCTCCATGTCGGGATGACGGAGACGAAGAGCATGTCCCCGCACACGAAAGCCTTTTCCCGGTATTTGCACTGCATCGTCGTTTCTCCCTGTCTCCATGTCGCTATTGTTAAGTCTGTCTTACAAGGTCAACCGGAGGCGGTTGTTTCGCCTCCGGCATCGGTTTCTTTCCTCTTCTTTATACGGCCTTTTCTCGCTTGATCTTCGCAGTCCGCGCGACCTTCATGCCGAGCGTTACCTTTGAACCGTCCTCGAGTGAGAGCTGCGCGCTGTCCACCTGGCCGCCCGCGATGAGGTGCGCCATGTTGCACAGCATGTCCACCGTGTCTTCGTCGAGTGGATCCATCGCGACGCCTTCCTCTCGGATTTCCGCGATGGCTTCCTGCATGTTCCGCCATTTCTTCGCCGCCATGCATCCGCACAGATCGCGCGCGTCGCTTTTGTAGTCGATGAGCGTTTGCCCGCAGTACGGACACGTGTCGTGAAATTCGTATCTCATTCTTTCCTCCTATCATAGCGCGAACGCCTGCTCTTCCGCGGACATGATTTTCTTCCGCGCCTCCGGCGTCGCGTACATCCGCGGCACGGGCTTTTTATACGCCGCCGGGCTTTCGGGCCTTTCCGGGTACATCCGCGGCGCGGCCATCTCCTCCGGCGTCGGCATCCGGAGCGCCGCCGGGATCGTGATCGTCACGGAGTTCGCGCCGCTCATGGGCTCGAGCTCCACCTGCAGGTATTTCTCCGGGTACCCCCGGTTGAGCTGCTCCGTCGACGCCCGTCGGTAGATCAGCGCGGAGATCCGCAGATAGAGCAGATCCCCGTTGATGCCGTCGGTGTTGACGACCGGACACCCGCGCTCCCAGGCCTCGACGACTTCGTCGCGTGTCATGTGCCTCACTCCTTTCGTTTTTTCTTTTTAATTCTGTTCTGCACGATGTTCCACCGGACACGAAGCGTCCAGTGATCGAGTCCCAGGTCCTCCCAGTATTCGTCCGCCGACACTTTTCGGCTTTCGGTCCCGCCATACTGGGCGACCCTCTCCGGGAGGTTTTCGTTTACGGCATCGAATTCGAGACCGCGCTCCCGGCACCATGCGACCGCCGCATCGAGCAGCTCCCCGCAGCGGCAGGTCCACAGGATCAGCGCCGCACCGTTTTGCCGCTCGTATTTTGCGAACGCGATGACGTCTTCGTGCGCCGCTCCGATCTTCGGCCATGCGTTCTCGCAGAGGGTGCCGTCGAAGTCAATCGCGATGATCTTCCGCATGTTCCGTCGCCCTCCGCATTCTGCGCGCGACCTCGTCGAAGTCCTCGACGGTGACGAGCGGCAGTACCATCTGTGCTTTGTCCTGGTCCGATCTCCGGATGATCATTGCGTGATCATCATCCTGCTCGATCACGCAGAGGATGTCGCGGATGTCGATCATCTCGCGGACGTTCTTTTCCTCCCCGAAAGTGAGCATGAAGGACTTCGGCGACGCCGTCACGGTGATGAACCCCGGCACGGCGACCGGCGGATCCTCGCGGACGTTCGCCTCGATGGGCCGTGCCCCCTCCTCGTCCACCGTCGCGCTCCGGATGATGTGCCCGGCATCGTCAACCGGGAGAAGATCGTCTGCGTGGAGCCATACCGTCAGGCCGTCCGTGTTCCCGCGCGGAATGCACAGCCGCACCGTCATCCGCGCCATATCGACGTCCGTGACAGTGCCGATGAGGTTCCAGTATCGGGAATCCACGCGGTCGGACTCCGCGACGGCGCATCTCATCCCGATCTCCGGTTTCTTTACCATGATATTTTCCCCTTTCGTTTTATGTTCTCCCGTCCGGGAATCGGACCCGGAGCCGCGGACAAGCAATAATCCCGCACCCATCGCCAGATCGGGAGATAGGAGCGCCGGATCAGGCCGACGCTTCCGCAAGGAGTTTTTTCGGGAGTTTGCTTTCCGCCGGTCCGTGCCATACGCACACGACGTCGGCTGCTGTGTATTTCTCGGCGATCGCCCGCGCGAGCTGCCGTGCGTACCGTTCGGCGTCCCCCGGCCTGCACGCGCGGATCACCTGCCCGAGCTCGCCGTCGAATCGGAAAATAAAACGGTGATTTTGTTTCACTCCGCCTCCCCCTCCCTTTTCGTCTTCTCCTTCAGCCAGCGGTCGAGATCCTTCTGACACTTCTCGCACAGACCCACATGCCGGAACGTAAGCCCCCGGTAGTACATCACCCGATACCCGAACGCCGGGTCCTGCGCATAATCCGGCAAGGGCTCATACTCTTCCCCGCATCGTTCACAAATCATTTTTTTCATGTTTCTCCTCCCTGATTTCGCATACCACTCGATCGTCAGCCCATAAACGTGTCGCCGTTCCCGTGACCGCGGCGCCTTCGTACATGATTTTCTTTCCGCTTTCCTCGATCATGGTGGCCGTGTTCGCGTATTGATCGCGCTCGAAATCCTTGTTCGCTGCGTCCTGCCGATTCATGCGTTCGATCGCGAATCTTTTCCATTTTTCGACCTCGCCGTCTTTTATTTCTTCGCCGAGTCCGACGCCCAGAAGAAACACGATCGCCATCGCTGCGCCGTAAACAAGCCATTGAATCGTTGTCATGCCTTCTCCTTCTCTGTCTTTTCGTTTTCCTGCAAGGCTAAGATCTTCTTGTTAATTTCGCTCAACAGCAAGTCGAAACGTCCCGCGATATATGCCCGGCGGAGCGCGGCGCAGATTTCTTGATTCACCGAAGTGCAGAAACCGCCCATCGTGAGGCAGTTCCCGTTTTCGTGCCTCATCGGGCATTTTTCTTTTTCCGGCATTTCGAGCTTCTGCGCATACTCGCGCGCCCTCTCCTCCTTCTCTTTTTTGATCTCCCGGACAGCGGCAGCCGGGACCGGGTCGAAGTATTCCTCGGCGTTTTTCGGCCCGAGCTCGTCTTCCCGCCGGATCCCGGCCCGGCGAAGCGCGCGCTGTTTCTGACGGTTACGCATCGGCGGCCTCCTTCGCTTCTTGTATGCCTATATATATCAATCCTTCTATATAGCCCATATTTTCCACGATTCCCTTGTATTTCTCGTATTCTTCCGGAATGTTGTCATAGCCGAAGTCGCACTCCTCCGCCCATTCAATCAAAAGCCTCATTCCCTTGTTTTCTTCGATCAGCGTCTCGATCAGCTTGAGCGCGTCGCGGGCGAGGGCTTCGCTGCATAAAACGCCGGGGGTTCTTACCTTAATGTACTGGCACTCCTCGGCGCACCCTTTTGACGTGTCTGCGTGGCACGCGAGCGCCTTCATGATTTTTTCGCGGTTCGGTGCGTTCATTTCGCTCCTCCCTCTATCCTTTCAAATTCATACACCCACACCCACGGATTCGCGTCCCATCCGCAGCGCGGCAAATCCTTTTTCTTGATCGTGCTGTCCCATATTCCATGAAACACGCCTCTCGTAAACTCTTCGCCGACCTCGGAGAGCATTTCGGCGTCACAGCCTTCCGCGACACAGTCAGACCCCGAAATTTTCTGTAATCGTTCCGCCCGAACGCCTGTCACCCGGAGGAAAATTCGCGCCAAATCCCTCGGCATGTGTATTGATGGACGCCATTCGATATCGCTGATATTTCGTGGATTCTCGTCCGCTTTGTATATGACCTTCGGGAACGATCCGTATGTTCTTGACCAAGCGGCCCACGTTTCACGGACCCACAAAACGTCGCCTTCCTCGATCGGAGCCGAGAAGTCCGGAATATTATTAACGATCAGAATGTTATAGTACCTGTTGTATGCTACGATGCTTCCTTCTCCTGGTGGCTTTTTTATAATCCTGCGCGTCTGTGTTTTCCGACCGTCGAGGATCGCGCGGACCATTTCGGTGTTGAACAGAATCGGCTTCTCGCTCATTTCGCGCCTCCCATAATCCACGGGCTCGTCGAGAAATACACGCCGTCGAGCTGATAGCAGGGCACCGCCCAGGAGGGATAATAATACAGCTGGAAGAAAGGCGCGATCCACACGGGGCCCGTCGCGAAGCGCTCCTCGCACAGCGCACGCATATCCGCGAGGCCCTGGGTGTCGTATTCCCATTCCCATACATAGGCGTAGGTGGAATAGACGAGCGCACCCGTCTCGCACCGCGCGGAGAGCACTGCGCCGAGGCTGTCCCCGAAGTACCCGCTCTCGAGCATCCGGAGAACGGAGTCGACGCCTGCCTCGCAGCATTCCGGGGACGTCCCCCAGAATTCGAGGTACATGATCCGCGCGAAGAGATCCATTTCCCACAGCTCGCAGTACCGCCCGTCCCATCCCCAGATCACGCCGTCTGTGTAGTCGAGCCGGTCGGCGGAGATCCCCGATGCCGCGCGGGTGACGGCGCATGTTTTTTCCTCCCGCCCGACACCCTCGGCAGGCTCGTCCGGGATGCCGAAGAATTCCGCGTGATCTTCGACGGGCGCGGATCCGTTGACGGTGATCTCCTCCGTCCGTTCCGGAAGATTCGCCTTCACGCCGTCGGCCAGCGAGACCGCGAAGGCCGCGACGGCGAGGACGAAGAGGAAGATCCCGCCGATGATATACATACCGAGGCGCAGCTTCGCGATCTTCACGTCGTGCGCGTGCTCCGCGATGTGCGAATCGAATTTCCGATCCTGTTTCATTTCGTCTCCTCCTCTCCGAATAGCACCGGGATCGACGGGATCCCGTACAGTGAGCACAGTCTCTCCCGATTCGGGCGGGTCGGTTTCCGTCTGTCGCTCTCCCAGCGGTACACCGTCGTCGGCGTGACACCGCACCAGGCTGCCACCTGCTGGGGTGCAAGATTCGCGCGGGACCGGAGCTTCCGGAGGGTCTGCCCCAGCGTCAGCACGTGCACGAGCCGCGTCGGCTGCACATCCACGGTCTCCGGACGGGACGGCTCCCGCGTTTCGATCACGCCGCGCCCGCCGAGCAGGTCGATGATGGCGCGATAGATGTTTCCCGGGACGTTCTCAAAGGCGATTGTTCCGGAGTGCAGCGTCTGCACGTCCGCGGTATAGCTCATCGGCTTCATTTTGTCTCTTCCTCCCATCCGAGCTCCCGGTACAGCCGGGCAATCAGGTTTTTCACGGCCCTCTCCTCGCTTGCCTCCTGCCCCTCTTTCAGGTGCACGGAGGTCGTGTAGATGTCATCCGGAAGGCAATACATCGCGATCGCCCCGTCCGGGAAGACGTTGACCGTGATGACCGCCGTCTTTTCCTCGTGGTTTTCAAGGGTGTGTTTCAGGTTTTCGACCCTTGCCGCGTCACCCAGCTGCGACGCCCATCCTCTGATCGGTTGTTTCATGGTGATTTCCTCCTTTGCGGTCCTGCCGCATTTGATTTTTATTTTTCACCTTTCCGGTGGTTTTCCTGCCATTCCGCCCGTCGCCGCGCGCATCCGAAGCATCGGAGGTGCCCGGCCTGCGCCGCGTTTTTCCCGCAGTCGATGCACAGTCCGCGCGCGATGAGCTCCTTCCGCCGGGCGCCGGTGTTCCGCCTGGTGATCTCCATGCACGCCGCGCACTCGAGATAATGCGCCCGCTCCGGCTCAAGCGGTTTCCGGCACCGGATGCACAGCCCGCGGGCGTGGATCGCCGCCCGGTATCTCGCCATGGCCTCGGTCTCTCTTTGCCTGTCCTTCATCGCACGGCCTCCCGCATGGGCTCGTCCTCGACGTACACGGGCCGCTTCGCGAGCTGCGAAACGGTGACGTCGTACCGCCGGCCGATGTCCTCGAGCTCCTGCAGCCGGAATTCCCACGGCCGCGCGAGCCTCTCCGTCATGGTTTTGCGCGAGATCCCGAGATAGTCGGCGACGGCCTCGCGGCTGTCACGGTTGACGGCCATGAGCATTCGCACGTTTAGGCCGAGCACGGAGGACTGCGCATAGACTTCTTCAAGCGTTTTTTTCGGTTTCATGGTTGATCTCCTTTCTGTATGTGCGCGGCGAGGCGGACACCGTCGTCGCTCTCCGCGTGACGGACACCCGCGCGATCTCGTCCAGCGAAAAGCCGACGCGCGAGGAACGCGCCTGCATGGTTTTCTCCGTCCGGAGCCCGTCGATGTGCGCCTCCACGTTCAGGCGGTAGAAGTCCCTCTCCGCGGCGAGGACGTCGGCGTATCTCCCGCGGCAGTTTTTGAAGCGGTCGACGGTGTAGTTGTAATAGGTCGCCGACGCTGCCAGCCGCCTCGCCCACTCGCGGAGCTCTTCGGTGAAATAGTCGATCATACTGCGGCCCCCTCTTCGAGAGGATCGCAGCAGATCGGGTGCCACAGGTAGAGGATAACGAAATCCGGATCACGAGACAGCGGACTCGGTTCTTCGCGGACGACGATGCAGCCCGATTTATCCCCGTATACATCGCCGCCCTTGGGCCCGAAGCTGTGCGCATTCGCAGCCCATCGGCATGTGTACCCTCTGTCGGGATTTGCGTTTCTCCATTCGTTGTAGGTCATCTCACGCCCTCTCCTCTTCCTTCGTCTCAAACCCGAGCAGGTCGTTCGGCGTGCAGCCGAGGACCTGAGACAGGCGGACGAGCGTGTCGACGTTCATGATTCGGCGGTTGTTCTCCCAGTTTGCGATGGCCGCCTGCGTGACGCCGATTTCGCGTCCGACCTCTTCGGCGGTCATCCCTTTCTGTTTCCGAATTTCTTTCAGTCTCATTTTTTGCCTCCCGTTTATTTCATTCTGATGTATATTATATGACATATCGTTTTATCTGTCAAGGGTTTTATTTCAATTTGTTGTTTTTCTAAAAAACACACAAAATGCTATTGTATTTTATAGCGGAGTGTGTTATTATTTGGACAGAATGAAATAAAAGGGGGATGATTATGAACACCTCACGACTTGTTAAACTTCGCAAAGAGCGAAAACTCACGCAGGCGGAACTTGCGAAAGCCTTGAATGTAACGCAGTCCGCCATCGGAAACTGGGAGCTCGGGAAAAGAGAGCCGGATTATACCACGCTCGCTCAGATCGCCGATTTTTACCATGTGACGATCGACTATCTTCTCGGCCGTTCGGATGATTCCGAAGTGCTTTCCGGCTTTTATCCGGTGAAAAAGAAAAAATTCCCCGTTCTGGGGAAGGTTGCGTGCGGCGAGCCGATCTTCGCCGACGAGGACCGCGAGACCTGGATCACGGCGTCCGGGGACATCGACGCGGATTTCTGCCTCGTCGCGCAGGGAGACAGCATGACCGGCGCTCATATCGACGACGGGGACATCGTCTTTATAAAGCAAATGGACGTCGTCGAAAACGGGTACATCGCCGTCGTTCTGATCGGGGACGAGGCGACGATCAAATACATCGACTACCGCCCGGAGACGTCGACCTTGATCCTCACGCCCGCGAATCCGGCATTCCGGACGCAGGTGTACCAAGGACCCGAGCTCGAGACGATCCGCGTGATCGGCATGGCCGTGACGCTGCAAAAGAGTTTGACGAGGAGGCACGCATGAGATTTTCAAAAAAGGTCGGTCCCGTCCGGGTGCGCGCGTCTTCTTCCGGCGGCGTCGGTTTCTCCGTCGGATCCAAGGGGACGCGCATTTCTACCTCGACCCGTAAATGGAAGGGGAAGCTCGCGAGCGGGTGCGTTTGGATCCTGCTGCTCTTCGTCGCCCTTGCTCTGATTCTTGCGGTCTGCGATCCGGGAAGCAAGGACGACGCTTCGGAGACGGAGGCAGCCCTCTCCGCCGTCGAAATGGAATCCGCCGAAGAAACGGAGGCTCCATGAGAAAACGCATTTTTGAAATCATTGAGACGTCGAAAGACGGCGACCGGGTAAGTGCAATTTACGACGCCTTTATGATGGTCGTGATCGTCGTCTCCCTCATTCCGCTCGCCTTCAAGGAAGAGCCGCCTTTTTTCGCGGTGCTGGACAAGGTCTGCGCGGGGATTTTCATTCTTGACTATTTCCTCCGCCTGCTGACTGCGGATTATAAGTTCGGGAAGCGGTCCGTGCTTTCCTTCGTGCGGTACCCGTTCTCGTTTATGGCCTTGATCGATCTTCTGTCTGTCTTGCCGTCCGTCACCGCCCTCAATTCCGGTTTCAAGGTTCTCCGCGTGATGCGTATGTTCCGCGCGCTGCGAGTCCTCCGGGTGTTCAAGGCCGCGCGGTACTCCCGGAGCATTCAGATCATCGCGAAGGTCTTCCGCCGATCCCGCGAACCGCTTGCCGCCGTCGGCACGTTGGCCGTCGTGTACGTCCTCGTCTCGGCGCTCATCATCATCAACGTCGAGCCCGACAGCTTCGGGAATTTCTTCGACGCGGTCTACTGGGCGACGGTGAGCTTGACGACGATGGGCTACGGCGACATTTACCCGGTGACGGTGATGGGGCGCGTCGTGACGATGCTCTCTTCCGTTTTCGGCATCGCGATCGTCGCCCTCCCGTCCGGTATCATCACCGCCGGTTATCTTTCAGAAATCGAAAAGGAGAGCCCCGACGAATAACCTCTGCATTTCCGTGTTGTAAGATTTTCAGAAAGGATTCATCATGGCAGAAGCTCACAAACTCCCGTCCGGAAGCTGGCGCGCGCAGGTGTACGTCGGCAAGGACGCGAACGGAAAACGCATTTATGAAAGTTTTACAGCCAACACAAAAAAAGAAGCCGACCTCCTCGCCGCCGCGCGTGCACGGGAGCTGGAGATCGGCATACAAAAGGATCGGGCACCTTCGCAAATGACAGTCGGCGAGGCGATCGATCAATACCTCGAAACAAACGAAAACGTGCTCGCGCCGAAGACCATCCGCGAGTACAAGGGGTATCGGGCGCGGTATTTCCAGGGCATCATGCGCGTCAAGATCCGTGATCTCACAAACGCGACGATACAACGGGAGATCAATGCCGAAGCCCGGAGGCTCGCGCCGAAATCGGTGCGGAACGCCTGGGGCCTCGTGCGGATCGCTGTCGTCACCGCGTTCCCGGACTTCCGCCCGGACGTGAATCTCCCCGCGCTCATCAAGTCGGAAATGAACATTCCGACGGAAGAGCAGCTCGCCGGTCTCCTCGAGGACATCGCCGGAACGCGGCTTGAGATCCCGGTGCTCATCGGCGCGGCCTGCGGGCTCCGTCGCGGCGAGATCGCGGCCCTGAAATTCCCGGACGACATCGACAAAAAGCGCGGCGTGCTCCGGGTGCGGCGGTGTATGACGGAGAACGCGGACGGCGAGTGGTTCGTCGAGAACCGCACGAAAACGTATGAGAGCACGCGGGACGTCGACTGCCCGGCCTGGCTGATCGAGAAGCTCCTCGCCCTGCCGTCGGATTACAAACCGGTGCACCCGGCGTACATCACGAGCGGATTTCGGCGGGCGGCAGCCAGGCGCGGCCTCGACATACATTTTCACAATCTTCGGCACTATTATGCCTCGCTCCTTCTCTCGGTGAACGCGCCGGAGCATTACATCGTCCGCCGCCTCGGGCACAAAACGCCGAACATGCTGCGCCGGGTGTACGGTCACTTGATGGCTGACCGGGACCGCGAGATCACCGCCGCCCTGTATAGTAAACTGGAAACCATGCAACACGGCGTGCAACACGTTGAGAATGAACAGCCCTGAAAGTCAATAATAACAACAGTTTTTTGGTTCATGCTTGCGGGTTCAAGTCCAGTCACTCAGAGACGAAAATAGGCGCTGGCTGCGGAGATCATGCACAAATCTCTCCGAAGATCGGCGCCATTTTCATTGCTTTCCCGCGAAACCTCGATCAAAAAAGCGATTCATGATCTCTCCGATCATGGATCGCTTTTGTTTGTGCATGGCGGTGCCGCTTTATCCGTTCTGCGGGATCGCGCTGTTTTCGACGATGACCGTCTGGGCCCACGCCGCCCATTCCCGCTTCACCCCGATGTCGTCGTAGGTCGGATAATCCTTCGCGATCCACCCGCCGCCGACGGAGCGGAACAGCTCGCACATCCTCCGCGCGCGGGATTCGATGAAATCCCGGTCCCCGGTGGGAAGGACCTTCTGGATGTCGACGGGCGAGTGAAAGACGACGCGGCTCGCGAATTCGTCGACGAGGACTTCCGTGGGATACACGTCCGGCTGATCGAACTGGAACACGTCGATCCCCGCGTCGATCAGGTCCTCGATCAGGCCGTAGTCGTTCCCGCACGAGTGCATGAAGACCGCCATCCCGGCCTCGTGCGCGGCATCCGCGACCTTTTTGTACGCGGGCTTGAACAGCTCCCGGAACGAGTCGGGCGACATGAACGTGGTCTCCTGCGTCCCGAGATCGTCTCCGAAAAACCAGCCGTCGATCCCGCAGCCCGCGACGCTCTTGATGACGGCGGCCTCGTGCTCCGCGAGCATGTCCACGAACGCTGACACCTGCTCCGGATCCGTGATGGTGTCCATGAGGGCGTTGGCGATCAGACGGGCGTCGCGCAGGACGGAGAACAGCGAGCCTCCGCCGCCGAGAATGTATTTCTCATGCCGCGCGAGATCCCGGTCGAGGAGCTCCTTTCGGTAGCCGGGATCGAAGTCGGGCAGCGGGAATTCGTAGTCGTCCCAGTCCTGAATCGCGCCGCGGATGCACTCGCCCTTGGTCTTGCCGTTGAAGCGTCCGTAGATGTTTCCGTAGATGTCCCGGCGGACTTCTCCCGAGAAGTGCGTGATTGCCTTCAGCTCCGGATAATCTCCCCATGCGTCATAGGGATTGGGAGGCAGGTTGATGTAGCGCCGCGTGCCGACCCACGCGAAGTCCGACAGATTGGCAAAATCATACCCGAACCGCGGGGGATCGTCGTGAGCGACAAGGCGTCGAATGATTTCCTTGGAGGTCATGATGCGTACCGTTCCGGGAGATCCCGGCAACAAATCCTTTCCTTGATTACGGCCGTCCGGGGCGTCTTCGGTTCCCATTATAGCACATTTCGGCGGCGAATGCAAGAACGATCGGCGAGGGGATGGGGAAAAGCGGGGAGAATTGCTCTTGCGCTGCGCACGGAACTGTGGTACAATGAAAGAAAACGAAGGCAGTCATCGGATAATCGATGCGGAAAGGCGCGCGGATGAAACGGGTTTTCGTTGTATGGTTATCAGTCCTGCTGCTTCTCCTGGCAGGGGGCTGCCGCGGGAAAAAGAATGAAGACGGGCCGAAGATCACCTACTCCTACCGCGGGGACAGCGTCGACCTCGGCGGCTGCGAGATCCTGCCGTATTTTCTTCTGTGGTACGACGAAGAGACGGGAACGCTGACCGTCTGCGTCAATCGGGAGGACGGCGCGTTCGGCACGCTTACGCTGAAAAAAACGGACGGAAACGGCGCGCAGGCATGGATTCCCGCGGACGGGTCTTTTCGGGAGATCCCGCTCGACGAGGGGGCGGAGCCACTCTCCGGCGTTCTTTCCTCCGGCGGGTGCGATCTGCTCGTGCGGGACGGATCAGAGCAATTTTGGATAATGCGGCATGACGGCGATACGCGTATCTCCGCACTGGCCGCGGATGTCGCGGGGGCTGTTCCGCGGGAGATCGCGGTGAGCGGGGACGGGGCCGTCTGGATCGCTTTTCAGGATCGCGTGGGCATTGTGGAAAAGGATCTTTCGCTCCGGACTTCTTTTCCGGTGGAGGACGTCCCGTTTTCCCTCGTTCCGGACGGGGAGAGCGGCGCATGGATCCTGACGGGCAAAGCCTTGCGGCGGTATGACGCAAACGGGAACGTGACAGAAAGCCGCGGGGCTCCAAACGGCGTGACCCGGTTGTGGTTTTCGGAAAATACGCTGTACTGCGAAGCCGCCAAAGGTCTCTTTGCATGGGAGGGGAACGGCTGGTCGCTGAAGGTTGATTACACCGCGGCGGATATTGTGCCGCAGAACTCCGTGCTGCTGATGGTCCGAAGCGACGGCGAAACGCTGTATTCTCTGTCTGACGGAGAAAAACGGATCCTGTGGAACTACCGGATGACGGACGAAGATGCGGAGACGGCGGAGGTGGATCTGGTTTTCTGGCTCGAACCGCGGGCGGAGATCAAGAAGCTCATTGCAAATTTCAACCGGACGCACCCGGACATCCATATCAACGTCATCGTCTACCCGGACGCATTCGACGGGGACGGGCTCCGGGCGAAGGACGCGTTCCTCGTCGGCCTCATGACCGGGACGTATCAGGCGGACATGATCTCTACGGGGTATGCCTCCCTCCTCGACACGATCACCGCGCATCATCTGTTTGAAGACCTGACCCCCTATCTTCTCCGCGGGGAGGGGGATCTCCGGATGGACAATCTCTTCGGCTCGGCAATCCGGACGATGACGTATGACGGGGCGATCTGGGGCATTCCCGAGGAGATCCGATACAGGACACTGATCGGACTCGACTCCCTTATGGGAAAATACGCGGGCCGGACCTCATGGACCCTGACAGAAGAACTCGACTTTGTCGAATCCTTTCCGCGCGGGGATGCGGAAGCCATGAGCGGGCTCCGGCAGGATCTGGCGCCGTTCAAACTGATGTACTATACCGATTTGCGGGCATTCATCGATATGGAGACGGGGACCTGTTCCTTCACGAGCCCGGAGGCGATCCGTTTCCTGACCTATATGTCCTCCCTTCCCGTGACGAATGAGGAACTGAGCAGGCGTTCAGCGGTGGAGCGGCGGCAATTTGATGAAGGCACGGCCGTGTACCGGGACGGACAGGTTGCGCTTTACGGGCTCGACATCACCGGGCCGTTCGACTGGTTCAGCGGTTTCGGCCTGTATCAAACCGAAGGAATCACCGTGATCGGCTATCCCACGGAAAACGCGGAAATCCCGTACAGCGGCATTGTCACGGTGCCGTCCAGTCCGACCGTGATCCTGAAATGCTCCGACCGCAAGGAGGAATGCTGGACGTTTTTACAGTATCTGACGGATCATGTCGGGGAAGCGCTATATACGACCGCCAACGGGGACTACCGGGCATCTAACATCCTGAAGAGCGGGTATGACGCGTATGCCGAATCACACGAAGGATACGTCTTCTCATATTATGCCGATGGTTCCGTGTCATGCGGACCGGAAGATCCGAAGCCGGACAAAGCGGGATTCCGGAAAGTCTTCACAAAGGAAGATGCCGAAGAATTCCGCGGAATACTCGACGGCGCGGGTTCTCCGTGGGCGGTAGGCTTTGACGTCTCCCTCGAAGAACTCGTCGGGGAAGAACTGTCCGCCATGGCCGCGGGTCACAGCACGCCGGAGGTCTGCGCGGCGAATCTGCAATCGCGCGTGTCCATCTGGCTGGCGGAACATAAGTAAGCTGCCATATCCCCGTAAACAGTTACGCTCAACTGCTGGGACAAGAACATCGCTGCCAAGCTCAACCGAGTCGAAAAGGGGACACAGGAGAGGATGAAAAGAGAATCATCCCGATCGATGGCGTTTCATCCATGGTCGGGTTCGCGCTGTGGTATTTCAGCGAAACCTGTTGAATGGATGAGCTTGGTGTGCTATACTGATATCGAAATCAAGATGTGGGAGAAATGGTCATGAGCCGAAAGATCATTCCGTTTATGATGATCCTTTTGCTTTTCAGCCTTGCCGCATGCGGGAATAGATCGGTCGGCGAAGAGCAAACGGCGAAGGGGAATGAAAACAACCCTTTCGTCAAGACAAACATTTTCAAGGAAACAGCCTTTCCTCTGCCGGACGGCGCGGAGCTGTACATGAACGTCACGCCGTATTGGGACGCGAAGGCCGGGGAACTCACCTATCTCGCGAAAACAACGGCTGAAACGGAAACATTGGACGGGAGCTGGTCCGTTTTCGAGATTCCGGTGCTCGTGACAGCAGACCTCTGCGCGGGGGAAATAAAATCTGCGACGGAACTTCCGGGCAGCGCCGTCGAAGGTCCTGCGGAAGGAGCGATTTACGCCGACGAGGCGGTCATCGTGCTCGCGACGCCGAACCGGCATTACCGGCTGATGCGTTTCAACCGGAAAAAGAAAAAGGCGGAAATCAGCGAAACGATCAATTCCCTCTTCCCCCGGCAGGTGCTCGGGATTGCGGGTGCGGTGCGGGATGCGGACGGAAACACGGCGGTCCTGTCGCAGGATGAGCTTCTGTTTGTCGACAAGTCCTGGAAGGCCGTGCGCTCCGCCATTCTTCCGCCGGACACACAGGCGGAGGGACTTATGACGCTTCCCGACGGAACGATCCTCGCGAGATGCACAGACCGCTCGGGAGCCACAGGTTACGCCTTTTACGACGCGGAAAATGCCCGTTTCGGGGATTTCATCTCCGATGAGAGGATTCCCGTCCCGTGCGGAAGCGAATTCGACTACTGCTACGGTCTCTATATCAACGACGGCACGGGCGGCATATTCGGCGTGAATCCGGACGAGGAAGCGCCGGTCTGCCTTTTGAATTACATCAATTCCGGCATTCAGGGCGCGGCGCTCTGGTTTGCAGCGGACAGGGATACGATGATCTTTACGGTCGACGAAACCGATACCCTGAACGCGTCGTTCAGCCGCCGTCCAGTGCTCTATATGCGCGGGGAAGATATCGATATATCAAACGCACGGATCCTGCATCTTGCAATTGCGAACACGTCATTATCCCTCACCGTGACGAGAGCGATTTCGGATTTCAACAGGACACATGCCGACGTTCAGATTGAAATCAACGACTATACGGAGTTTGCTGACGGAGAAAACCGGCTCGCGATGGATATGGTAACCGGTGTCTTCAAGCCCGACATTCTGCTCGGAGACGAGACCTCGTCCTATCTACTGACGGCGGCGGAAAAGGGGCTCTATACCGATCTTTCGCCCTACCTCGACGCTGATCCTCTCATCACCCGCGATAATCTCTTCGATGCCGTGGAACGTGTTTTTGACGACGGAGAAGGCGGGCTGTGGGGGCTTTCGACGAATTTTGCGGTATCCATGACCGTCTCTACGCCGGAGAACCTCGGGCTGTACGCCGAAAAGGGCTTCTGGACGATTTTCGACATTCTCGATTATATGGAAGGGCTGCCCGAAGGTGTCGATTATTCCGAAAAGCTCACGCAGAGCACGATGATGATGCTCCTCTCGAAACCGGGGTCTTTCCTCGAGTTTATTGACGGGGACGTCTGTTCGTTCGATTCTCCCGCTTTCGTTCGCTGTCTGGACTTTCTGCGCACCCTCCCGAATGAGACGGAATATGCGAAGACCTCCCCCTATGTGAACATGGAAAAGCTCGATCTGACCGAAGCGTATCTCAGTGGGCGGATCATGACGGCAGCCGGAAGCATAACCTCCTTGACGGATTTCTCGCGGTTTCACCTGCTGTTCGGTACCAAGGACTGGTTCCCAATCGGCGATCCCGCGTCCGAAGAGCGGGAGGGAGCGGGGATCAACGTTCGTACCGGATCGTCGGTCATCTTCATGATCCCGTCGACCTGCGAAGCGCCGGATCTCGCATGGGAATTCTGCCGTGCGCTTTTCACGGACGAAGAGTATCAGGGCGGATTCCCGTCACTGAGGACAATGCTCGACAGCATGGCGGAGCCGTACATCGGCCGCGAATACCTCTGGTGGTATGGGAGAGGGGGAAAATGGAGCCGCGGCGAGGGTACGATCACCGACGAGGACAGACAGTCTCCGCACGTCAGCGGGATATTCACGGAAGAAGACTACGCGAAGCTCGTCGGGATCCTCGACGAAGCGGGAGTTTCTGCGTTCAGGACCAAGAAATACACGGAAGTCGGCGAAATCATTCAAGAGGAAATCTCCGCCTTTCTCGGCGGCGTCGGATCGGCGGAGGACTGCGCCGCAAAAATCCAGTCCCGCGTGTCCATCTGGCTGGCGGAGAGGCAATGAGATGCCCGTCCTGCGATTGAATAGCAGACCGCTGTGAGCGTCCGTCATGGCAAAACAAAAGGACGGCCAGTTTGACCTGTCCGTCCAGAACGCAGGGAAACCCGCCCCTGCAGGCTTATTTCACCAGATCCGAGACCTTTTTCTCCCCGTAGACATTCTCCCAGTCCTTCGCGAAATCGTCGATGGCGTAGAACGTCAGCGGATGGTAGAGCAGCGTGTCGAACAGATCGGGGTTGATTGTCACCGCGTGCGCACCGGTCAGGGAGACCTTGTGCACCTGCTCGGCGTTCTTGAAGCTGGCCGCGAGCACCTGCGTCGGCAGGGAATACAGGCGGTAGATGTCGACGATCTCTTCGACGACATGCACGCCGTCGGAGACGATGTTGTCGAGGCGATTGATGTACGGCGCGACGAAATCCGCACCCGCGCGCGCCGCCACGAGAGCCTGCGGCTGGGTGAAGATCGCCGTCATGGTCACGCCGATGCCGTGGGACTTGCAGACCGACGCGGCCTTCAGCCCTTCCTTCGTGATCGGGATCTTGATGTAGAACTTCCCGCCGACGAGGGAGCGGAGCATTTCCGCCTCCTTCACGATGTCCTCGGCTTCGGTCGCGGTGGTCTGGACATGCAGCATCCGCTCGTCGCCGATGATCGACCGGATGGAGGTCACGAGCGTCTTGAAATCGGAATTCTCGCGCGAGATGATCGTCGGATTCGTCGTCACACCCGCCACGGGGTAGTACTCGCAGCATGTGCGGATCGCGTCGAGATTGGCAGTATCGATCAGATATAACATAGTTAACACTTCCTTTGATGTGATTACGGTACTATTATAACACAATTCACATCCGGATACAAGAGACAGCCTGCCGATGTTTCCATGGGCAGGCCGCTTTCTTTGGTGCAAACTGACAAAACAAATTCATTCGGTTTGTGTGAAACGCACAAGTCACGTGCGGTGAAGGAATCCGTGGATCTCTTCCGCAAGGAGCGCGCGGCGTTCCTCGGTCATCCCTTCGGGCAGGTACCGGGCATCCCGCGCGTCGGCTCCGGCGAGGGTCTCGATCCACACAAGCGCGGCAAGATACCGCCCGTCCGGGATCGCGAGATGGAATCCGTCGCGGGTGAGGGGCGCGCCGCCGTGGGGATAGTCGAAGGCAGGCACGTTCTCGCGCAGGTACTGGACCGCGTCGCCGACCGGGATCAGACGCACGCCGAGCGCCTCCGCCGCCTCCCGGTAGGCATCCCGCAGGCATGCGTACATCCGCCGCTGATCGGAGCCGTAGTTCGGGAACGCGCCGTGCGTCGAATCGGTCTCGTACGCCCAGGTCTCGTGGATCACGATCTCCGCGTCCGGCTGAGCGGCACGGCAGGCATCATAGAGTTCACGGATGAAGGGGAAGTACGTCTCCTTCATGCCGCTGAAATGGCTCGCCTGCTGGAGCGTGATGAAATCAAAGCGTCCCATCTCTCCGAGCGCCTCGGGGATCGAGACCTGCCGCCCCGTGCCCGCGCCGTTGATCTCAAAGGCGTAATTCTGCCGCCCTTCGCGCAGGTTTTCGGCGTGGTATTCCAGCGAGCAGCCGCCGATATACAGGTTCACGCACTCCCAGTCGATTCCGGCGGACGCGGCGGTCTGATGCAGATACCCGCACGCATCCTGGGAGAAGCTGTTGCCGATCGATAAAGTCCTCATGTCGACCTCCTGTCGATGATGACCCGCGCGCCGTCTTCCTCGGCATAGAGGAGACGTCCGCCGCGGTCGTAAACGAGTTTCAGGGTGAAGAAGGGGCAGGGGGCAGCAATCTTTTCGAGGAAGATCCGATCGCCCTCCCAGAGCTCAAGGCCGTACAGCTTCTCCTTCGCGATCCAGGCGAGCTCGCCCTCGTCGCAGTCGATGAGGGTTCCCGCGAAGTCCTCGCAGGTGAAGAGGAACATGAGTTCGGACTCCCCGCCCTCGACGACGAAGGTGATGACGGCGCGCAGCACGGGCGTGACGAGCGTCAGTCCGGTCTCCTCGCGCGCTTCCCGCCGGACGCAGTCTTCGGGCGACTCGTCTTCGAGGAAGGAACCGCCGATCCCGATCCATTTGTCGCGGTTGCGGTCCTCCTCCTTCTTCACGCGGTGGAGCATCAGGTATTCCCCGTCCCGCTCCACGTAGCAGAGGGATGTGATGTACAAGTCCGTGGCCTCCCTTCGGTTTTCTCCATTATAATCCAATCGGGGAGCGATGTCAAGAGCGGCGGGGAAAACGGCGAATCCGATGAACAAAACGTAAATTCTCCCCCAATGGCGGGCAGACGGGCGAAAACTATGTTATAATACGTCATACGCCGTATCCGGCACCTTTTTATCACACTGAAATCGAGGAACAACGTGAAAAGAATCCTGACCCTCCTCCTCGCCGCAGCCCTTCTGTGCACTTGTGCGGCATGCCGCAAAACCGAAGACGACGACAAACCGATCGCGGACATCGCCGGAAATCCGACCGTCACCCTCGGCGGCAACCCCATCCCGGGCACCGGTTCGTCCGACGATGACCCGCACGCCGGATGGGAAGCGTGGGCGAATCTCCCCGCGTTCGACTATACGGCCATCGATCTCTCGAAATACATCGAGGTCGGCAACTACAAGGGACTCGCCGTGTCGAAGATGTCCGATGTCCTCACCGACGAGGAATTCGAGGACGAGATCGAAGCGATGCTCGACAGCTATTCCTACTATGAAGAAATCGTCGACGGGACCGTCTCCGAGGGCGACCGTCTGCGCGTGGACTATGCCGGCTACAAGGACGGCGTCGCGTTCGCCGGCGGGACCGGATACGATCAGGAAGTGGTCGCGTCCTCCGGCACCGGGTATATCGAAGGCTTCGCCGAGGCATACATCGGGAAGACGATCGGGGAGGAATTCTCCTTTGACGTGGCCTTCCCGGCGGACTACGGCGTCGACGACCTCAACGGCCAGACCGTGACCTTCGTCACGACCGTCCATGCGATCGTGACGGACAATCTGATCGTTCCGGAGCTCAACGACGAATTCGTCACCGCGAATTTTGCCTATGCCAACGCCGAGGAATTCCGCATCGCGTACCGGGAAACCGTGGAAAAGCAGAAGGCGTATTACGTGAACAGCCAGATGTACACCGATCTCTGGCAGCAGGTGCTCGACAATTCGGCGGTGAAGGAATATCCCGTCGACGCGGTGCACCGGATCTACGCCGATCAGCGCAGTTACTATGAATCCTACGCGTCCTACTACGGAACGGATTACACGAACTTCCTCACGAACTACATGGCGACGACGGACGACGAGATCTATGGGACCGCCGAGGCCTACGTAAAGGAAGACCTCGTGATGTACTCTCTCGTGAAGGAACTCGGCGTCGCGCCGACGGAAGAGGAGTACGCCGACGGGATCGCGTTCTATGCCGAGTACAACGGCATGACGACGGAGGAGATCCTCGACTACTACGGCGAAGAGAATCTCCGCACCTCGGTCCTCTGGCAGGCGCTGATGGAGAAGATCGCCGCCGAAGCGGTCATCCTCGGGGATTGATACTAATCTCAACCTAAAACACCTCATCAGTCAGCCTTGAGGCTGACAGCTTCCCCTCAAGGGGAAGCCTCGCACAGTTCAACCGAATCGGTGTACAGCTTTCTTCAATATGCTACTGCATTGAGAAAGCCTTCTCCTCGAGGAGAAGGTGCCCCGTTAGGGGCGGATGAGGTGTGGTTGCTAATCTATTATTTAGAATGAGAATAGTATGAGCGGATCGGATACAAACAACATAGGAGCGCACGTTTTCCCGCGTACGCTCCTTTTTCTTTGTCTTTTTAAATTTACACCGGCGCGAGTTCTTTGGCCGCTTCGTCGAGCAGGACCGACCGCTCGGAGAACGGGACCTTTTCGCCGCGCACGATCTGGTAATTCTCGTGACCCTTTCCGGCGAAGAGGACGATGTCTCCCCGCTTGGCCGTGCGGACCGCAAACCGGACCGCCTCTTCCCGGTCGGGGATCGTGACGTACAGCTTCGAGCGATCGAAGTACTGCATCACATCCTCGATGATGTCGCGCGGATCCTCGAAATCGGGATTGTCCGACGTGATGACGGTGAAGTCCGCGAGCGAGGACGCCGCTTCCGCCAGCTCCCGCCTGCGGTGATACGTCCGCCCGCCGATGCAGCCGAAGACGCAGACCAGCCGATCCGGATGATAGGCGCGCAGCTCCGTCAGGGCGCTCACGAGACTGACCCCGTTGTGCGCGTAGTCGATGATGAACGTGATCCCCGGGATCGCGTCGACCATCTCCATCCGTCCCCGGACCGAGAGCTTCGCCGCCGCTTCCGCCGCTTTTTCGGGCGGGATCCCCAGGCAGTCCGCCGCCGCGATCGCCGCCAGCCCGTTGGATGCGCTGAACCGGCCCGGCTGCCTCAGGCGTACATGCGTCGTCTTCCCGCGCGCCGTCATCTCGAATTCCACCCCGAGGCAGGTCTCGTCCCGGTACCGCACGATATCCGCCGCCGTGTAGTCCGCCGGGGCGTCGATGCCGTAGGTTACGGTCCGGTCCAACACACTCTCCGTCATATACGGCGTGTAGGGGTCGTCCGCGTTGGCGATCACGTGCTTCGCGCCGTAGTCCCGGAAGAGCTTGCGCTTGGCGTCGCGGTAGTCCTCGAAGGTCGCGTGCTCCGTCGGGCTGACGTGGTCCTCCGTGAGATTCGTGAAGATCACGGTGTCGAAGGGGATCCCCTTCACGCGCGCGTGATCGAGGGCCTGCGAGGACACCTCCATCGCGACGTGGGTGAAGCCGCGGTCCCGCATCATGGCAAAGAAGCGGTGCAGCTCGCGGCTCTCGGGGGTCGAGTTGACGGTCTCGAAGTGCTCGCCGCCGATGACGACGCCGTTGGTGCCGATGTAGGCGCAGGGGATGCCGCAGGAGGAGAGGATGCCGGAGATGAGTAGCGACGTCGTGGTCTTGCCCTTCGTCCCGGTCACGCCGATGATGCAGAGGTCCTTCGCGGGATCGCCGTAAAACCGGGCGGAGATATACGCGAGCGCTTCCCGCGCGTCCGTCACCCGGAACTGAACGGCGTCCTCCGGCAGGGGGAGGAACCGCTCGACGACGAACGCCCTGCATCCGGCCTCATACGCCGACGGGGCATAGTCGTGACCGTCCGCGCGGGCGCCGGGGAGGCAGAAGAAGAGGGTCAAGGGATCCGCCTTGCGGGAATCGTACTCGACCTTTCCGATCGTGCGGCCCGCCGTGCTGCCCCGGATCTCTCCGGAACAGGCAGCGAGCAGATTGTCTAAGAGGATTTCCATCGTCTGCCTCTGTCTCATGCATAGAATGGGGGGAATCCGGTGGTCTCGTGGCCCATCAGCCGGATCGCGCAGTCGGCGAGTACGGTGAGGGAATCGACGATGCGGGGGTCGTCCTGCATCTGCTTGCCGATCAGCGAGAGCTCCGTGCACCCGAGGATCGCGCAGTCGCACCCTGATGCGAACATCGGATCGACGACTTCGTAGAGCTCGGAGGCCGGCGGGATGATCCCGCGCTTGACCTCGTCGTAGATGATCTCCATCAGCCGCTTCGTGCCCGCTTCGTCCGGGACGGCGCAGTCAAGTCCGAACGCCTCGAATTCGCGCTCATAGGAGCCCGACGAGATCGTCCCGGCCGTCGCGAGGATCGCCGCTTTCCGGAATCCGCGCTTCGCGATATGCCGCACGGTCTCCGTGATGATCGACGGCATCGGCACGGACACCGACCGCCGGACCTCGTCGATGAAGTAGTGGGCCGTGTTGCAGGGGATGACGATCGCCGTCGCGCCGTAGTCCTCGAGGGAACGTGCATCCGCGATCATGGCGGGCAGGGGACTGTCGCCGCTTTGCCCGAGGATGTACGCGGTGCGGTCCGGGGTGGTCGCCCGGGAGGAGAGGATGATGTCGATGTGGTCCTGATCCCGCGCAGCCTTCGTGTGTTCGGTGATGAGTTCGTAAAAGTACGCGCTCGACGCGGGGCCGAGGCCGCCGATGATGCCGAGCAGTTTTCTCTTTTCCGTCATGACAGTCAGTTCGGTTTCTTCGGATAATAGACGGCGAATTTCTTCTTCTGCCGCCTGAGCTGTTCGAGAACGCAGATCGTCCGCATGGGATTCCAGCGCATGTCGGGGCGGTACCACACGGAGGAGGACTCCCGGCCTTCCTTCGCGAGGGTCTTCGCGCGATCGACAAGAGCTTTGTCTTCGGTGTAGCGGTAGGCGGTGCTCTTCGGGATGTGATGCCAGAAGACGGAATTCTCCACCCGCACGCAGTCCCCGCCTTCGGATTCGTACACTTCGTTCGCGAGTTTCGCGAGGTTGAGCCCGGCGGCTGTCACGTAGAAATTGCTCCGGCCCTGTCTGAGGTTCACCTCGAAGACGCGGTAGTCGTCCTCGGTCCCCTCGCGCAGCTTGATGTCGAAGTTCGAAAAGCCGGTGTAGCCGATCGCTTCGAGCATGTCCTTGATCTTCTCCGCCACGGGGAGGGAGGAGACCGGCTCGGTCACGATAGCCGCATGGTTTCCGAGTCCCTTCGGCGTGTGTTCCTCGAGCATGGTGTGGCCGAGGCACATCGCTCGGACCTTGCCGTGTTCGTCGGAGAAGCAGGTGAAGACACGCATCTGCGAGTCGCCGCCCGCGATGAATTCCTGTAAGATCATCTTCTCGGGATAGCCCGCGTCGTAGATCGTGTTCACGATCGTCTCCGCCTCTTCGGGAGACTTCGCGACGTAGACCTTCTTCATCCCCTCGAATTCGTGCTTCCAGTAGTCCGCCGAAGAAGACGGCTTGACAATGATCGGATAGGCAAACCCGAGCTTCTCCGGCGCGTAGTCGTCGAACGGGACTTTTTCCGTCAGCACGACCGTGTTCGGATGCGGGATGCCGAATCTGTCGCAGGTCTCATAGAACTCCGCCTTTTTCGCGACGGAGGAGAGCAGGGATGCCGGCGGATAGGGGATGACGAAATCCGAGAGCTCCTCGCGGTTGCGGATGATCATCGAGACATAGTCGTCCGTGCACCCGAAGAGGATCATGCGGTCGCCGATATGCGCGTCGGCAAAGCGGTGGAGCTCGTCGAGCATGACAGCCTCGTCGTCCATTTTCGGGACGGCCTTGAAGTCGATGAGCTTTGAGTATTTCGTCGCGGAGACGGCGTACCGTCCGAACGCGTAGGACTTCACCCCGTAGGCCTCGTGGAAGGCGCGGGCGACGTTGTAGCAGTTGAGGTCGGCTCCGATCAGAACCGGCGTGATGGTCTTTTCCATGATGTGCCTCGTTCCTTATTCCATAAATTGCTTGTGCCAGGTGAGGAAGGTATACGCCGTCCAGATCTTGCGCTGATTCCGGACCGTGCCGGACTTGTGGTCGTCGAGAAGCTTCATCAGCGCGGGGGCATCGAAGTATTCCGCGGCTACGTCGGAGGTGAACGCCTCTTTCGCAAGGTTGTAATACTTGTCCTCCATGAACCACTGCCGGATCGGGACCGGGAAGCCCTTCTTCGGACGGTGCGCCCACGCGTCGGGGAGGGTCTTGTTCGCGGCGGTGCGGAGAACGGCCTTGGT
>JAFZPN010000166.1 GCA_017550315.1 Clostridia bacterium | reverse complement strand
GGCAACGACAACATCATCTCGAACGGCTCCATCATCGCCGTCGCCGACGGTCAGTGCATGATCATCGTCGAGCAGGGCAAGATCGTCGAAGTCTGCGCCGAACCCGGCGAATTCGTCTACGACACCTCCACCGAGCCGTCCATCTTCGCGGGCTCCCTCGGCGCCTCCATCCTCGACACGTTCAAGACCATCGGCAAGCGCTTCACCTTCGGCGGCGACACCGCGAAGGACCAGCGCGTCTACTACTTCAACACCAAGGAAATCCCGAACAACAAGTTCGGCACCGCCAACCCGGTCCCGTTCAAGGTCGTCATCAACGAGCAGCTCGGCTACAAGCTCTCCGTCGACCTCCGCTGCAACGGCACCTACTCCTACAAGCTCACCAACCCGCTTCTGTTCTACACCAACGTGGCGGCCAACGTGGCGTCCAGCTATCAGCGCAGCGAGATCGACCCCACCCTCAAGGCCGAACTCATCGACGCCCTCCAGCCGGCGCTCGCGGTCCTCTCCGCAAACGGCGTGTCCTATGACCAGATTCCGGCGCACACCAGAGAGCTGAAGGACGCCCTCAACACCGAGCTCGCGAACGAATGGGGCAAGCGCGGCATCTCCGTCTTCTCCATGTCCATGGGCGTTCCCTCGATCCCGGAGGATCAGAGAAAGAAGATCACCGAATGGGAAGAGAACTCCATGACCCTCGATCCGAGAACCGCGGCGGCCCGTCTCGTCGGCGCGCAGTCCAACGCGATGCAGACCGCGGCGGCGAACCCGAACGGCGCGATGAACGGCTTCGTCGGCATGAACATGGCCCAGAACGCCGGCGGCATGAACGCGGCGAGCCTCTACGGAATGGCTCAGCAGCAGGCTCCCGCGGCTCCGCAGGCGCCCGCTGCCGATACCTGGACCTGCCCGACTTGCGGAAAACAGGTGAGCGGCAAGTTCTGCCCCGAATGCGGCACCAAGAAGCCCGAACCGAAGCCGGCTGCGGATGCCTGGACCTGCCCGACCTGCGGCAAACAGGCCACCGGCAAGTTCTGCCCCGAATGCGGCACCAAGAAGCCCGCGGAGACCGCCGACGGCTGGACCTGCCCGGACTGCGGCACCTCCAACAAGGGCAAATTCTGCCAGAACTGCGGCGCGAAGAAGCCCGCCGGCGCGAAGCTCTATAAGTGCGACAAGTGCGGCTGGGAACCGGAAGATCCGGCCAATCCGCCGAAGTTCTGCCCCGAATGCGGCGATCCGTTCGGCGACGAGGACGTTCAGTAATCCGGTATGACGAGGTTCACGGGGAGGGGCGTGCTTCATGCTCCTCCCCGCGCCCTCTGCACAATTCACAGATTCAGGAGGCGGATTCATGCCGAGGTCACGGATTCTCTCTCTGCTGACGGGAGTTCTTCTTATGACGGCAACCTTCTTCTCCCTCTTTTCCTGCGCCCTGAAACCGCCGTCCGGCGAGATCGTCCATGCGTATCTCAGCGCTGGCGCGATGAACTACGGGGACAGCTATTCCTTCTCCCTCACCGAAACGAAGGACGGCCTGCGCTTTTCCTGCTCCGAAGACAACGGAGAGGGCCGCGTGGAGTTCGACGATCTGCCGGCTCCGGACGCGCTTCTCAGAGAATTCCGGCGCGCGGCGGAGGATACGGGATTTGCGGATGCCGTATCCGCGGGGAAAAAGGTCTCGAAGTGGAAACTCCGGCACGTCAAGGACATGACCGCGTGGACCTTCACGCTCTGCTGGGAAAACGGCGTCGAGCGGACTTCCACCGTCCATGTGAAGGGCGAGGAACAGATCCGCGCGTACCTCTCGAAGGCCGCCCGGACCCTTACCCAAACGCCGGATGGGACGGGCGCGCTCGATTCGCTCAGTCTTTCGGCGTCCGCGTCGTGGATCGAAGGCTCCTATACCTTCTGCATGCACGAGGAACACGGCCGCTATCTCTATGACGCCTGGTTCACCGAGATTCTGACGGACGAGGCGTCGGGCGACTGGGACGAGCGCCGGATCGACTTTGCGGACGAGATCCTCACGGCGGAGCAGGTGGAACGCATCCGCTCGGCAGCCGAGGAGATCGGACTCCGGCAGATCCTCACGGCCGCGGAGCTCCGGTGGGAGGATCCGAGCGAAGAGGACGAGGACATGATCCCGCTCGACGCGACGACGTATGCGGCCTCCGCCTCGTGGGGAGGTCTGATCCTCGGCGAAAGAGGATACGGCGATCCCGACTGGGGCGTGCTCATGACCGTTTTACACGAGATCGCGCGCGACATCGCATCCTGAACCGATTTCTGACGATGGAGGTACATTCCGAATATGGCGGATTTAATGGACTATAAATGCCCTGCCTGCGGCGGCGCGCTCGAATTCGATCCCGCCCTGCAGAAAATGAAATGCCCGTACTGCGACAGCGTCTATACGATGGAACAGCTCGCACCGAAGGACGAACAGCTGAACCAGCCCGCGGCGGAGGACGCCCCGCTCGATCCGAACAACGCCGAACCGCTGCCGGCGGACGATCTCAACTGGAACACCGACGCCGGCTCCCAGTGGGGATACGGCGAGACCGACGGGATGCGGGTCTATATCTGCAATGCCTGCGGCGGCGAGATCATCGGCGACGAGACCATGGCGGCGACGTCCTGCCCGTTCTGCGGCAACCCGACGGT
>JAFZPN010000165.1 GCA_017550315.1 Clostridia bacterium | reverse complement strand
GTCCTGCGACGACACCCCGTACTACACCAACTCCTCCCACCTCCCGGTCGGCTATACCGAGGACGTCTTCACCGCCCTCGATATCCAGGACGAGCTCCAGACCCTCTACACCTCCGGCACCGTCTTCCACGCCTTCCTCGGCGAGAAGCTCCCGGACTGGAGAGCGGCGGCCAACCTCGTGCGCAAGGTGGCGGAGAACTACAAGCTCCCGTATTACACCCTCTCCCCGACCTATTCCATCTGCAAGAATCACGGTTATCTCGCCGGCGAGCAGCCCACCTGCCCGATCTGCGGCGCGAAGACCGAGGTCAACAGCCGTATCACCGGCTACTACCGTCCCGTCCAGAACTGGAACGACGGCAAGGCACAGGAATTCAAGGACCGCCGGACCTACGACATCGGCCACTCCACCCTCACCCATAAGGGTCCCCTGCATCCCGACGTCCCGGCCGCCGAAGTCCCCGTGAAGACGACCGTCGCGCCCGTCAAACCGGCCACCGCGGACGGCATACCGGCAGCAGCGGTCGAAGCGGCGGTGGAACCCCTGACCGACAGCGGCGTCCTCCTCTTCGCCACGACCACGTGCCCGAACTGCAAGATCGCCTGCGCCGCCCTCGATAAAGCCGGCGTCTCCTATAAGAAGATCCTCGCGGACAAGGAACCGGATCTCGCCAAGGAGTTCGGCATCCGCCAGTCCCCGACCCTCATCGTCAAGACCGGCAGTGACACCGCAAAATTCGTCGGCGTCTCCGAAATCAAAAAATACCTGACCGCATAAAAAACAGGAAAATGTATGCGCGGGGGAGGGACTTTCCGAGGAAAGCTCCCTCCCCTCTTATCCGAAAAAGGATCGCCGCCCGCGGAAGCCGGCACCTCGCCCCGCACAGCACCACATGGGGACAGCCAATACCCTTTCATAAAGTTTTTTGAAGAGGGGGTCCGGGGGAGAAGCTTTTTGCAAAAAGTTTCTCTCCCCAGCGTCTTCCCCCAAGGAGTATACTATGACAGATATTCTGATCGTCGGCGGAGGGCCGGCGGGACTCACGGCAGCGATTTACGGGCTGCGCGCGAACAAGAGCGTTACAGTGATCGAGAAGGACGCGTTCGGCGGGCAGATCACGCACTCCCCGAAGGTGGAGAACATCCCGGGCTTCGAGGAGATCACGGGCATCGAATTTGCGGAGCGTCTGGTCGATCAGGCGCTGGCGCAGGGCGCGGAGATGGAAGCCGCGGAGGTCACGGGTATCCGAGCGAACGAAGACGGGACCTTCACCGCGATCACCGAAGAGGGCGAGATCGACGGGCGGGCCGTGATCCTCGCGACGGGCGCGCGTCACCGGCTGCTCGGGCTCCCGGATGAAGAGGCGTTCGTCGGGCAGGGCCTCTCGTTCTGCGCGGTGTGCGACGGCGCGTACTACCGGGACCGGGACGTCGCGGTCATCGGCGGGGGCAATTCCGCCATGCAGGAGGCGCTCCTGCTCGCGGATCTCTGTCACAAGGTCACCGTCGTGCAGAACCTCGCGTTCCTCACGGGCGAAGAAAAGCTCGCCGCACAGCTCCGGTCGCGTCCGAACGTCGAGATCCTCTATTCGACCCTCGCCGCGAAATACCTCGGCAGCCCGACGGACGGCATCACCGGTCTCGTCGTGCGGTCGGAGAGCGGCGAGGAGCGCACCATCCCGGCGGACGGCGTGTTCGTCGCGGTGGGACTCGAGCCGCAGAACGCCCCCTTTGCCGACTGGATCGCCCTCGACGCGCGCGGCTATGCCGATTCCGACGAAGGCTGCACGACCGTCACGCCGGGCATCTTCGTCGCAGGCGACTGCCGCTCGAAGCGCATCCGTCAGGTCACGACGGCGGCGGCGGACGGCGCGGTGGCGGCCCTTGCGGCGTGCGACTGGATCGACACGAATAAGAAATGACAAGCCGAAAATCATGCAGGAAAGGAAGCCGAGCGCTTCCTTTTTCTTATGATTTCATGAAGATCAACATAATTCCCGATGAAGAATCATGAAGATTGTCCCGCTCCCGTTGCAGAGAGCGGGTTTTTCTGTTATACTGTCGTCAGAAACAGACAACCGAAGAACGGAGGCTGTCATGAAACGCCTGCTCCCACTCCTCACCGCGCTTGCCCTGCTCCTCTCTGCCGCGGGATGCCAAAAGAATCGCATCGAACAGAACGCGCCCCGGACCGGCGTGCTGACGAACGTGTTCCGGGGGACGGAATACCCTCTCCCGGACGGATGGAGCCTGTCCGATGTCGTCCCGCCGGTGTACGATCCCGCTGCGGACACCGTCCGATGCCTCGCCTTCCTCCGGACGGAGACGGAAAACGAGGACGGCACGATCTCCTTTTCGTTCAAACAGCGCATATTCCTGCTTACGCCGAACGGACCGGCCGAAACGGAGGAGGTGCCGGAGTCCTTTCTCTGCGGGACCTTCGCGGACGACGGGTTCTGGTGCCTCGCAGAGGACTACGCCGATAAAACAAGGCATGTCCTGTTGAAACACGCCGGCGAGACGATCGCGGACCTGACGGATTCCCTCGACAACGCAGGACGGTATGTCCGTCAACTGCGTGCGGATGACGGCGGATTCCTCGTCCTGACGGAAGGAGCCGTCACCGCCTATACCGGGGAGGGAGCGTTCCGCTTTGCCGTAAACGGGCTCGGGACTTTTCTCTCCCTTGTGCGGGACTGAAACGGCATTTATTGGGCACAAGGTCATTACCGGGAAGGGCACGGCATTGTTCCCGTGGACCTCGAAGCCCGATCCGTCGGAAACGTCCTGCTCCTGCCGCAGGATGTGACGGGGATTTGCACGGGCGCGGACGGCTTCCTGTACGGCATGGCGCGGGATGGGATCTGCCGGCTGATGGTCCCGGAGAGCGGGGAGATCGGCGGCGAGATCATGGCCGACTTTCTGAATTCCTCGATCGACGGGCCGAACGCCGCGCTTCTTGCCGCCGCGGACGGGGACACGTTTCTGCTGCGTGTGAGCGAAGATGTCGGCACCGCCTCGTGGCCGGTCCTTTACCGCCGCGCGCCGGACATCGACCTCGCACAAATCACCACGCTGGAGCTGGCGCACGCCTTCCCGCTCGACGCCTCCCTGCGCACGTTCATCGCCGCGTACAATCGATCCCACGCGGACTGCCGCATCCTCGTCGCCGACTACTCCGACCGGAACACCGACGACGATCCGCTCGCCGGCGCGAATGCGCTTGCCTTTGCCATCGCCGCGGGGACCGACCGTCCGGACCTCGTGATCGGCGTCCCCGGCGCGGAGGATGTGGGTCTTCTGATCCGGAAATCCCTCTGTGCCGACCTCATGCCCTTCCTGAAACAGGACGATTTTCTCACCCCGGACAATGTATTCTGCGCGGTGAAGACGGCATACGCCGCGGACGGAATACTGTGGGGCCTGCCGCTCAGCTTTACCGTTTCCTCCCTGTACTCGACCCGGGATATCCTCGGCAGCCTGGCGGACGGGGACGGATGGACAGTCGGGGAGCTGCTCGACTTTGCCGAAAGCCTGCCGTCCGACGTGCGGCTCTTCAACGGGCTCTCCCGCGAAAATGCCGCGGACAGCCTGCTCGGCCCGTCGGGATACCGACTCTTTCTTGACCGCAAAAGAGCAAAATGCGCCTTTGACAGTCCGGAATTCCTCCGCTGGCTGAACTTTCTCGCCTCCCTTCCGTCCTACCGGGACGCGGAACACATCCGGGACAACGAACAGCTGTACGGCCTGTATCACACCGGAAAAATCGCGCTGGCGGAGGATCATGTGTACGACTATGTCAACCGATTCCGCCGCGCGGCAATCTGGGGGACGGACGACGCCGTGCGGATCGGATATCCCTCAGAGAACGGAGACGGCGCGGCGGTCACGTCGGAATCCGTCTTTCTCCTCACTCGTTTTTCCGCATCGCCCGAGGCGGCGTGGGATTTTATCCGCTTCTGTTTCCGGGAGAATGAAGAGAGGCCCTCCTATGATATTCCCGAAGTCCCCGCGCTGAAATCCACCTTTGATAAGGCCGTTTCGAGACATCTCGGCGCGTCGGTGGCCGTGTTCTTCAACGGCAGCCTCATGACCTTTGATCCGGGGCCGGACGATCCGGCTTCGGACGATGAGCTGGATCAGCCGGGCATCCTCCGCGCCATGGACGAAGAAAGCGCAGAGCGGATGAAGGAGGAGCTGGATCGGCCGGGATTCCCCATCGGGGACGCGCTCCCCCTGGCCGTCGCGGAGATCATCGAAGAGGAAATCTCCGTCTTCCTCAGCGGAACGATCTCGGCACAGGACTGCGCCGGGCGGATCCAGTCCCGCGCGGCGATCTGGCTGGCGGAGAACAAGTGAAGCGTACAAAGAAGGAAGCCGAGCGCTTCCTTTTTTGATCCGGATTGTTTTGAAAATGTTGATTTTGCCGTCAAATCTTCGCACGCGCGGCATGCTATAATGAAACCGAAATCATCCCATCGATCACCCGATCACAGGAGCGGACCCATGAAACGCCTCTCAGCCGTCCTTCCCTTTCTTGTGCTCCTCGCGCTCCTTCTTTTGCTTTCCCTTACCGGATGCCGCAAAACCGACGATGTGCCGCCCGAAGAGATCCCGACGGAGACCGTCTATGCATCCGCCGCGATGGCATGTCCCGACGACATCCGGATCAACTACTTCATCCGCCCCGCCGCCGACGACGATGCGGTTTATGCCGCCGGACAGCAGACGACCGCGGATGTAAACACCCCCGTTCTCCTCCGCTTTTCGCGGGACGGGTCCCTCACCGATGTCGTGCCGATCCCTCTCCCGGAGGGGGCGTGGCTGAATATCGGGACCTTCACCGACGGACGCCTCGTGTTCCTGTATACGACGGCGCAGTACAGCACGGTCCTCGCCGAGATGCCGCTGGCGACGGCCGATCCCACCCGCACGGATCTCTGTTCCTTCGACGATCTGCCGCCGGAGGAGCGCAGTTTCAGCGCAAACCTGCTCGCGCGGGACGCGGAAGGGCGGGTCTTCCTCTTCGGCTACACCGGTGTCATGATCCTCGTCCCGGACCCGGACGGGGAATTTGTCTGCCGCGGCGTCACCTCCCTCCCGGCCATACCCTCCTCCGTCGCAAGGCTCCCGGACGGGCAGGTCTGGGCCTGCTTCCCCTCGCCGGGTGAGAGCAAAATCGCCCGGATCGACCCGGAGAGCGGAAACCTCGCCGAATCCTTTGCCGTCGACGCCGGGACGAAGACCCTCGCGCCGTCCGGGGAGGATTTCGCGGTCTGCGACTGTCCCGACGGCCTGTACAGCCTTGCTTTCGACGAAGACGGCGGCCTTGTGACAAAGCCCCTCCTCGATTCTGTCGCGGCGGGGTATGCCACGGTGCAGGACCGGGACCTGCCCACTCTCCATCCTTCCGCGCTGGGGAAAGGCGAATCGCTCTTCTTCGGCGATGCGGGACGGAATGCGGCGGGGGAGCGGGGATTCCTGTTCGTCACGCGCGAGGACGGCGATACCCTGACCCTCTGCACGCCGCGGGAGGTCCCCGTCACAAATCGCCGGGAATTCCTCCTCGCGCACGCCCATCCCCTCTCCGACGCGGACCGCACGCTCCTCGTGCGCTTCGGGCGGGAGAACCCGGACA
Organism: Clostridia bacterium; assembly: GCA_017550315.1. Taxonomy (GTDB): domain Bacteria; phylum Bacillota; class Clostridia; order Oscillospirales; family CAG-272; genus UMGS1696. The sequence continues at coordinate 7,506 of JAFZPN010000165.1, read as the reverse complement.
TCCGCCTGACCCGCCTCGATTACAGCGAATACGCGACGACGGAAGACCCGGACGCCGGGAGCAGACGCCTGACCACGGACATCCTCACGGGACTGATCCGGCCGGACCTCCTGATCGGCAATGCCGACGCCATGACGGGAGACGGCGTCTTTGCGGTCCTCGGCCGGAAGGGATTCTACCTCCCTCTCGATCCGTATTTTGATGAGGGGATCCACCGCGGCACACTGTTTGACGCGATCCAGACGGCCTTTTCCGACGCGGACGGACGGATGTGGGCGATCGCGCCGTCCTTCACGGTGAAGGTCCTCCGGGCGAAGAACGCCTCTCTCGAATCGCTCTCCGGGCGGACATCCTGGTCGCTCGACGAATTCCTCGACTGGGCACAGACCGCTCCTGACGACGCGATCCTCTTCCAGGGATGCGTGCGGGAGGATCTCATCCGGTACGGGGACCCGCTCGTGCGCGACTTCCGGGACTTTTACGACACCGAAACTGCCGTCTGCACCTTTGACGGCCCGCACTTCGTCCGCTATCTCCGCTGGCTCGCATCCCTCCCGGACGAGAAGACGGCAGTCGCGATCCGCGGCGCGATGACCGACGTGCAGTTCTATATCCGGCAGGGCTATGCGGCGGGGAAACTCCTTCTGACAGATGAATCGGTCGGCGGGCTCGGGAGCCTTGCGGCCTTTGCCCTGTCGGATGACGAGACCCTGATCGCGTATCCCGGATCGGCGGAGATCACGGTCGGGGAGGCCTATCTCCTCCCGGCCTGCGCCGCCTCGCCCGATCTCGCATGGCGGTATGTCCGCGCCGCGATCCTCTCCGCTTCCGTCGATCCCTCGGACTATCTTACGTCCGCCCTGAAATCCGCGTTTTCCGAGACGCTCGCGCCGTATCGCGGCGGACGGATTGCGGAGGGTGCGGACGGCCTGACGGTCCCGCTCTGCCCGGATGAGGACGTGCGCGAATCCCTCAAGCGGCAGATGACGTTCCGGTATGTCGACCTCCCGGACGGCGCCGTGGATGAGGTGCTTGCCTTTTTCGACCGGGCGGCGGTACCCTTCCTCGAAAAGACCCCGCCCGCCCTCCTTGCGATTATCCGGGAAGAGATCTCCGCATACCTCTCGGGCGTCGGCTCGGCGGAGGACTGTGCCTCCAAAATCCAGTCCCGCGCGGCGATCTGGCTGGCGGAGAACAAATAGCTTGACATCCCCCGCGGGGTGTGCTATAATAGAGCAAATCTGTAAAACAGGAGATTTTATACATGCAAAATATCCGCCGCGTCCGGGACATCGTGTCCATCAAGCGCACGATCTGGTCGAATTACGACCGCTTCCGCACCCTGCCCGTCTTTTATCTGGAACGCAACGAGGTCCTCGACGCCGTCGCCGCGCTCCCAGAGGAACAGATCGCCGAAATCGCCGCCGACTGCCGCGAGGGCGGGGTCCGCTGGCGCAGCTTCGTGAAATACATGAACAAGATCGAATCCGCCTTGCTCGCGGGCCGGGAAGTCCTCGACTGGTCCCAGAAGGACGAGCCGCTCTTGGAGAGCATCGCGGGTGTCCCGGTGTCGGACTTTGTGAAGATCGAGGAGCGCGCGTCCGGGGCGGCGGTCTCGTTTGCCGTCCGCGGGACCTTCGATCTCCTCCAGCGCGGCAACCGCAACGGCTGCACCGAGATCCGCGGCCTGTCCGTGACCCCGGAGACCTCCTTCACCGTCGTCAATGAGCTCCTGCCCTATTGGGAGGACCGCTACTCCGTCGCGCTGAAGAGCCCCGGGCTCTCCTTCGCGATCTCCGCCGAGGACCCGAAGCTCGGCAAGAAGGGCACCTCCTGCATCCGCCTTTACGTGATCGAAGAGGGCGCCGTCAAGATCGACGACCTCGGCAAGTACATCGACACGACGCCCCTCACCCTCTGGATCACGCCGTGATCGAAAGTCCCCCTCCCCGGGGGATTTTTAAATTCCCGGCGAAATTTTAAGAAAAACGGTTGCAAATCCGGCGGGTTTCTGTTACAATGGATCTGTCAGAAACCGCCCGAGAATGCATGAACACGAAAAGGAGAATCGTCATGATCGAAAACACTGTCCTCACAACCCTGAAGACCCGCCGCGCCTGCCGCAGCTACAAGCCCGATCAGGTGTGCGAAGAAGCGCTCGCCGCGATCCTCGAAGCCGGGACCTGGGCGCCGACCGGCATGGGCCGCCAGTCCCCGCGCATCGCCGTGATTCAGAATCCCGACGATCTCGCCGCCCTCGAACGCCTCAACGGCGGCGTCATGGGCAATCCCGATTCCCATCCGTTCTACGGCGCGCCGACCGTCCTCGTCGTCTTCGCGGACGCGACGATCCCGACCTACGTGGCGGACGGCAACCTCGTCATCGGCAACCTCCTCAACGCCGCGGCGTCCGTGGGCGTCGACTCCTGCTATATCTGGCGGGCGGCCGAGGTCTTCGATTCCGAGGAGGGCAAGGCTTTGATGAAGAAATGGGGCGTTCCAGAGACCTGCCGCGGGATCGGCAACGTCATCCTCGGCTACGGCAAGGAGGGCGGCACCCGCGCACCCGCTCCGCGCCGGGAGGATTATATCATCCGCGTCTGAGCATCACTGCCGAAGGAGATCCGGTCCGCCGGGTCTCTTTTTTTGTCGTTCCCCTGAAATTTTCATGAACGAATTGCGACAATCCCCTTGACATCCCGCGAACAATGCGCTATAATGATTCTGTATCCGAATTTTACCCATACAAGGAGATGTTTTCATGAAAAGAACCGTCAGAACGCTTGCCGCGCTTCTGTTAGCCGCCATCCTCGCGACGTCCGTCTCTGCGAAGGCCATCTTCGTGAGCCCGACGGGCAGCGGAGCCACCGCCGAGACCGCGACCGCTACCCAGCCCGCCGCGACGACCCCTGCCGCGACGACCCCCGCCGCGACAACGACGACCACCTCCACGGGCGGCTTCATCTTCAACGGACCCGCGCCGGTCTACACCGACAAGAATCTGCCGAAGGCCCAGACCCCGATCTATTACCCCTCCTATGTGCCCTACGGCGTCTGCACGACGACCGTGCCGAGCTATGTCGGCGGCTGGTACCGTCCGGCTCCGTATGACATCCTCACGGGCGGCAAATACTACACCGTGGCGGACGCGCGCGCCGAGCTTGACAACTATCTCGCCCGCAACGCCTACAACCTCGTCATGATCGAGGGCGAGCGCAGAACCATCTGCACGGGCGCGTACTACGTCTCCTCCAACCCCTCCGTCGCCTACTATGACACGGCCAGCGGCAAGCTCGTCGCGAATCACAACGGCTCCGCGACGGTGTACGTCTACACGAACGGCGGCGTTCCGATCGCCCGCCTCGACGTGAGCGTCCTCGTCCGCACCATCTTCGATCAGAAGAACGACATCCTCTATGTCACCACCGACGCGTGGAACATCGGCATCGAGGAAGCGACCCTCTGCTCCGTGAAATCCGCAAGCGGCAAGACCTATAACGACATCCTCTACAAGGTCATCCGCGGCTTCGACTACGGCCGGGTCGGCGAAGAGAACGGCAAGATCAGCGGCAAGGCGAACGGCCCCGTGATCGTGCGCGCGTACAGCAAGTCCAATCCCGACGTCTACGGCGATGTGCTCGTCTATGTCGGCAGCCAGACCGCGGCGGTGTTCGACGGTTACTGGACGACCTGCCCGACCGGCATTCAGGTCATGAACTGGGGCTATGACGTCTCCGACTACATCGTCGCGCAGAATGCGATCATCAACGGCTGGATCAAGAGCGCGGAAGGCATCTTCATTCCCGTCATCCGCCTCTCCGACGCGGTGAAGACGAACGAAGACGGCACCACCGAGCAGACGAAGGTCCTCTACGGCGACACGCTGAGCTACCTCGATCTCCTCCGTCTGGCGTACACGGACCGTACAAACCTGACGAAGGTCCTCGCGGGCTACAACACCGTGAAGTACGGCAGCGACAAGATCGTCGTCAATGCCTTCGACGACCGCACGATCCTGCTCGCGCAGATCCTCGGACTGATCGACTGAACAGCATAAGCAAACGGAAAAGGCCTGCCGAATCCATCGGCAGGCTTTTTTGCGCGGGAACTTGCCACCGCGCGGCAGGATTTTCGATTATTCCTCCGTCAGGCCGCGGATGAGGGCCGGGAGCTTCGCCACCGTGTCGCTCGCGATCATGCTGACCGCGCCGTATTCCGCCTGTGCCAGCTCGCCCGCGCGTCCGTTGACCCATGCGCCCGCCGCAGCCGCGAGCAGGGGATCGTCCACCGATCCGCAGATCGCCGCGAGGATCCCGGAGAGGACGTCCCCGCTCCCCGCGGTCGCCATGCCCGGGCATCCGCGGTCGATGAGGAAGACGTCGTCCCCGTCCGTCACCACCGTCGTCGGGCCTTTGAGCAAGACCGTCACGCTGTGCGCCGCCGCATACGCCTTCGCCAGCGGGATCGGATCCGCGATCACGTCTCGGGCGCCGTGCTCCGCGTGCAGGAGCCGTGCGAACTCCATGTTGTGCGGCGTGAGGATCACCCGGCACGTCTTTCGGTCCAAGATCGCCGGATCCATGCGGGAGAGCGCGTTCAGCCCGTCGGCGTCGATCACGAGAGTCCCGGCATATTCCGCGAGAAGGAAGGCGAGGATCTCCTCCGCTCCCTGCCCCGGTCCGATGCCCATCCCGAACGCCGCCGCTTTCGTCCCGCCGAGGAGGGTCCTCATTGCATCCTCGTCGAATACGACGGATCCGTCGCGGTCCGGAAGCGGAAAGAGCGTCGCTTCGAGGATCGACGGTGCGATCTGCGGACAGATCGACGCGGGGGAGGCGACCTTGACCACGCCCGCCCCGGACCGCATCGCGGCGTTTGCCAGCGCGGCCAGCCGGATCGCCCCGGTGTACGGCCCCGACCCGCCGATCAGCGCGACGTAGCCGTAGGTGGACTTGTTCGAGAAGTTCTTCCGGGACGGAAAAGCCCGTGCGGCGTCGGACGCCTCGAAGAGGAAATACGGCTTCTCCTTCGGTGCGATCCCGATGTCGAGATTGATTTTCTCCCGCATGACATCCTTCGCCATGCCGAGGAAGTGGCCGGGCTTGTACCCGCCGATCGCGACGGTCAGATCGGATTCGACGCAGCGTGCGGCCATGCCCGTGTCGCCGTCGAGGCCCGAGTTGATGTCCGCCGACACGACGAAGGCTCCGCTTTCGTTGATCGCCCGGATCGCGTCCGCCGCCACGCCCTCGACCTCGCCGCGGAAGCCCGTGCCGAAGAGGCAGTCGACGACGGTCCCGAAGCCCGCGAGCGATCCGCCCTCCGTCCACCGGCAGAACGGCACGCCCGCCGCCCGCGCCTCGTCCGCGAAAAATGCGCCGTCCTCGGAGAATCGCTCGGAACAGAGGAAAACCGTGCAGGCGATCCCCCGGCGGCAGAGGATCTCCGCGACGACATAGCCGTCCCCCGCGTTGTTGCCGCTGCCGCATACCACCGCGACGGGAGGACGCCAGCCGCCCCTCTCCGACGGGGAGCGGTCAACGGCATCGACAATACCCTCGCCCGCGCGCCGCATCAGTTCGCGGGAGGGGGTGCCGGATTCGATGGTCTGCGCGTCGCTTGCGCGCATCAGGGCGACGGAGAGAACGGGGATCATGGGATGCACCTCGGTTTCATGAATATCTGATATATTATACCCCCGGGCAGCGCGCTTGTCAATCCCGAACCCGCGGCATGGCGAGCGCGGCACACCGGAGGTTTTCTTGTGAATTTTTCGTAAACCGCGTGAATTCTCCTTGCCGCCGCGGAAGAAATCTGTTATAATGGAACTGTTAAAATATTCCGTCTCTACTATACTCTTTTTGATCGAAAGGAAGCACACACGCCATGAACCGAAAGATTCTCAGTTTCTTCCTGGCCGTCCTCCTCGCGCTGACCTCCGTCGGCCTGAGCGCCTGTTCGGAAAAGCCCGCGGACACCGGGAACACCCCCGCCGTCACGTCGAATCAGCCCGAGGCAGACGTCTCCGGCGAGATCGACGAGGACGAGGACAGCTTCATTCCCGACGAACTCCCCGAAAAGGACTTCGGCGGCGCGGTATTCTCCATCCTCACGACCACGTGGTACACCGCGAAGAACTACATCTACGCGGATGAGATGAACGGCGAGGTCGTCAACGACGCGCTGTTCAACCAGCGTTCCAAGATCTCCGACCGCTTCAATCTGGAGATCGCCTGCACGGCGAACGACAATGAAAGCGTCGTCTCCACCAACGCGCACACGCTCGTTGTCTCCGGTGACGACTCCTATCACATTGTCTATAACCACGACAACCTGACCATGAACAACGGTCTGAAGGGCGACTTCTGCAACCTGCGCGACTTCGAGGTCCTCGACTTCTCGAAGCCGTGGTGGCAGGGCGCTTCGCAGGTCTTCACCATCCAGAACAAGCTGTTCGCGACGGCGAATCCGATGGCGATGAGCGGCATTTACATGAACTGTTCGGTGTCCTTCAACAAGAAACTCATGAGCGACCTCCAGCTCGAGGCGCCGTATGAGAAGGTCCGCAACGGCGAATGGTACATCGACGACATGATCTCGATGGCGGAAGTCGGCATGCGCGACCTCGACGGCAACGGCAAGCTCGACGCGAAGGACCAGTGGGGCTTCCTCACCGCGAGCTACGGCTGGCTGCAGTTCCAGTCCGACCTCGGCGCGGGCTGCATGGAGAAGGACGAGGAAGGCAATGTCCGCTTCACCGGCAACGTCGACAAGATGGTGAGCGTCATGGAGAAGTTCGACGCGCTCGACGAGTTCACGCAGACCTCCTCCGGCACCGACTACAACGTCCAGATGTTCGCAGAGGGCCGCGGCCTGTTCATGTTCTCCGAGAACCGCAACCTGTACGAGAGCATGCGCGACACCGACATCTCCTACGGCATCCTCCCGGCGCCGAAGTTCGACGAGCTGCAGGAAAACTACGCCTCCGCGGGCTATGACATCTACTGGGGCGTCCTGCTCTCCTCCTCGGCGCACGAAGAGCTCATTTCCTACTGTCTCGAGTCCATCAGCTGCGAGAACTACAACAACGTCATCCCGGCAGTCTGGGAGGCCGTTCTCGGCAGCAAGCTGGCGGACGCGCCGGAGGACACGGAGATGTTCTACATCATCCGCGACGTGCAGTACGTCGACCTCGGGTACGCGCTCAGCCAGTCCATCGCGGGCCTGTCGAGCATCGTCTTCCTGAAGACCAACACCACGGCGGGTCAGACGGCGTCGTTCATCCAGAAGCTCCAGAAGTCCCTGAGCAAGGGCACGGATCGGCTGAACAAGTCCTACGCGGAGCTGGGCGGCTGAGAATCGCTGACACGCAGACAAAAATCGACCGTCCGGTATCGTTTCGGATACCGGACGGTTTTTGTTATGTCGATTCCCCCGTTCCCCTCTTCGCCTCCACGGCGGCGCGGAACGCTTCCCATGCATCCTCGTGTTCGACGAAGTACAGGG
>JAFZPN010000164.1 GCA_017550315.1 Clostridia bacterium | reverse complement strand
GCCTTGCGGATTTGGAATCGTGCAGGTCATTTGCTTTTTTGTCCTTCCGGACGGGACCCAAGAGGCCTCCGCGACCGGCCTCTTGGGGATCACCGCCGCCAACGGCGCGTTCCCCGCCTTTGGAATCCACCCCTCAACGTGCATCTTCGAGTTTTCTGAAGCGTTGCTCAATGAGGTGCGGCCTGTTTTGTTTTGGATGGAACGAGTTCCATCCAAAACCGCATGGAGGATTACAGGGGCCGTTCCCGGATGAGTGGCACGGATAATTACATGGCTCGCGCACGCCAGTTTATGCAGCGACCCGTGTTAGACTTTACAGCTTCGCCGTGGCAAAGGGTGCAGCGGATAGGGCTTGACTTGAACTGGAACCCACACTACCGCACCGAATGAAAGCCGTGAGCCCTCGCTTTCCTTTATTGTTGCGGCCATGTAATCCATGAAATGAAGAGGTTTAGCCGAACTTGGACAACGCTTCCCTTTCAGAAGGGAGGTTGTACCTGAGGGGGTAGGAGTGGATATCCAACCGGTTTCAGCAAAGCTGAAACCGAGGGGAGAGCGCTCCTCCCCTGCCGTGGGGCCGGGTGATTGACAAGAGGGCCCTGGCCTGCCGGTTTCAACTCATTGAAACCGAGTCCTCATTGTCCGCCAGCCACGTAGGCGAAAAAAACAAATGACTTCGTTTACCCCAAATCCGCAAGCGTCAGCGCGCAGGCAAAAGAGCGCCTCACAATTCCCCCTCCCGCTTCCTCCGTTTTTCCGAAACACCTTGATTTTCCCGCGTCCGCGTGGTATAATATACGGGACTGTATCAAGAAATCACCCGCCGGACGTTCACGTGTTCCCGGCGGTGCGAAAGGCGGCGGATCGTCGTGAATCATCCCCGGAAAACTCCCCCCGAGAGCGATCTCCTCGCCCTCATCGACGAGGCGATGCCCTCCCTCTCCAAAGGGCAGAAGCGCATCGCGCGCTATATCTCGGAGCACTACGCCCAGGCGGCCTACATGACGGCGGCGGCTCTCGGCGCGGAGGTCGGCGTCTCGGAATCCACCGTCGTGCGCTTCTCCGGCGAGCTCGGCTATTCCGGCTATCCGGAGCTCCAGGCCCAGATGCGCGAGACCGTCCGCGTCTCCCTCACCTCGGTGGAGCGCATCCACGCCGCGAACCACCGCATGGAGGAGGGCGAGATCCTCGACCGCATCCTCTCCCACGACGCGGAGCGGATCAAGGCCACCCTCGAGGAGATCGACCGCGACGCGTTCCGCCGGGCCGTCGACATGATCCTCGGCGCAAAGAATATCTACATCCTCGGCATGCGCTCGTCCGCGGTGCTCGCCGAGTTCATGAACTACTATTTCGAGCTCCTCTTCGACAACGTGCGCCTGATCCACCCGGCGGGCGGAAGCGAGATCTTCGAGCACCTTATGAAGATGCACGGGGACGACGTGTTCATCGCGATCTCGTTCCCGCGCTATACCACCGGCATCGTGAACGCCACGGAGTACGCCTCGAAGCTGGGCGCGGGCGTCATCGCCGTCACGGATTCCGCCTCCTCGCCGATCGCGGCGCACGCGGACGTGACGCTCACGGCAAAGAGCGACATGGCGTCCTTCGTCGATTCCCTCGTCGCGCCGCTGTCCCTCATCAACGCGCTCATCGCCTACATCGGCAAAAAGAAACACGAGGAGGTGACCGATACGCTCGAAAGACTGGAAGCGGTCTGGAAGGAGTATAAGGTCTACACCAAATAAATGCCACATGTATTGATCGTCGGGGCGGGTCCGGCCGGCATGCTCGCTGCCGTCACCGCTGCCGAGGCCGGCGCGGATGTGACCGTCCTCGAGCGCAATCCCTATGCCGGCAAGAAGCTGCGGATCACGGGGAAGGGTCGGTGCAACGTCACCAACAACTGCTCGCCGCGCGAAGTGGTCGAGGCGACGACCTCGAACCCGAAATTTCTCTTCGGCGCGGTGAACCGCTTCGGTCCGTCGGACGTCATGGCGTTCTTCGAGAGCGCGGGCGTGCCGCTCAAGACCGAGAGGGGCCGGCGGGTCTTTCCGGCGTCGGACAGGGCGACGGACATCCGCGACGCGATGGTGGAGAGGATGCGCGAGGCGGCCGTGAAGGTGAAGTACAACGTCCGCGTGACCGGGATCGAAGAATCCGAAGGCACCTGGACCGTGCGCGCCGTCTCGAACGGGGAGCGAAGGACGATCGGGGCGGACCGCGTGATCCTCGCGACGGGCGGCGTCTCCTATCCCGCGACGGGATCGACCGGGGACGGGCACCGGATGCTCGCAAAACTCGGCGTGCGCGTGACGGAACTGAAGCCCTCCCTCGTGCCGATCGTGACGAAGGAGGATTTCTCCCCGCTCTCGGGGCTGACGCTCAAAAACGTCCGGCTGACGGCGACTCATGCGGCGGACATGGTGTATGCCGAGATGGGCGAGATGATGTTCACGCATTTCGGCGTGACGGGACCGCTCGTGCTCTCGGCGTCCGCGAACATGCAGCGGCACGCGCCGGAGGATTACCGGCTGTCGGTGGATCTCAAACCCGCCTTATCCCCGGAGGAGCTGGACCGCCGGCTCGCGTCGGACTTTGCGAAATACGCGGCGCGGGATATGGTGAACGCCTCGGCGGATCTCATGCCGAAGTCCCTCATCCCCTTCGTGCTCGCACAGGCAGGCGTCGATCCCAGAGAAAAGGCCGGATCCCTCACGAAGGAGGAGCGCGCGGCGATCGGCGGGGCTCTCTCCGGGTTCCGGATCACGCCGGTCGACTTCCGGCCCATCGAGGAGGCGATCATCACGAGCGGCGGCGCGGACGTGCGGGAGATCGACCCGCGCACGATGGAAGTGAAGGCGCATCCGGGGTTGTACGTGATCGGCGAGCTCCTCGATGTGAACGCCTACACCGGCGGGTTCAATCTGCAGATCGCGTTCTCGACCGCGCACGCGGCAGGAGTCGCGGCGGCGGAGCGAATGAAGAATTAAGAATGAAGAATGAAGAATTAAGAATGAAAAATCCGGAATAGAAAGTGTGCAGGGAGAAGGGTATGAAAAAGAAAACCGGAAAAAGAAAAGACAAACGCGTCGTGAAGCTGCCCAATGTTGCCGTGGACGGACCGTCCGGCGCGGGCAAAAGCACCGTCGCCAAGCTCGCCGCCGCACGCCTCGGCCTCATCTACGTCGATACCGGCGCACTCTACCGCACCGTCGGTCTCTATATGCTCGAAAACGGCGTCGATCCCGACGATGCGGAAGCCGTCGGAGCCGCCCTCCCGGACGTCAGGATCTCCCTCACCTTCGAGGACGGACGCCAGATCCTCTCCCTCGGCGGGGAAGAGGTCGGCGACCGCATCCGCACCGAGGACGCCTCCCGCTATGCCTCCGCCGTGTCGAAGATCCCCGCCGTGCGCGCATTCCTCCTCGAGGAACAGCAGAAGCTCGTGCGGCAGGGCGGCATCATCATGGACGGGCGCGACATCGGCACCGTCATCATGCCCGACGCCGACGTCAAGATCTACTACACCGCCGCGGCGTCCACCCGGGCCGAGAGACGGTACAAGGAACAGCGCGAAAAGGGCATCGAGATCACGTACGAGGAGGTCCTCGCCGCCATCGAAGCCCGCGATAAACAGGACAGCGAGCGCGAGATCGCCCCGCTCCGCCCCGCCGACGACGCCGTGATCTTCGAGAGCGACGACTACACCATTGAGGAATGCGTCGAGCGGGTATGTGCGATCATCCGCGAGAGAACGAATGGGAGAGTATAACGAAAAGTGAAAAGAGAATAGTGAATAGCCAGGGAAGAAAACGCTGCGCGTTTTCAACCTCAGTTGTTCACGGTTCACGGTTCACTGTTCACTGAAAAATATGTCCTTCTACGACCGTTTTTACAAGCTCTTCTCCTCCTTTGTGCGGTGGCTGTACCGCATCGAGGCCGTGGGAGCGGAGAATCTTCCGGCCGAGGGCGCGATCCTCGCCGCGAATCACACCTCCTTTGCCGATCCCATCGTCATCTCCGCCGCGGCGGGGGGACGCCAGGTCCGCTACATGGCGAAGAAGGAGCTTTTCCATACGCCGATCGCGCCCCTCATCAAGGCCCTCGGCGCGTATCCCGTCG
>JAFZPN010000011.1 GCA_017550315.1 Clostridia bacterium | reverse complement strand
CTCCGGAGCGGTCCTTTTTTGCGTTTTCCACAAAAACCGGATTGACAAGCGGCGGAAATCAGACTATAATGAAGAAAATAACTGCTCGGAGGCAGCCATGAACGACATCTTTGTCCTCGAACCCTACGGCGCGGGATTTCATGCGGAGGCGGGACGCCCGCAGAACATCCGCATGGCGCGCGGATCTCTCGAAGCCGCGAAGGCCTGTTCGATCCGCATCCCGAAGGGCGAATTCCTCGCGTACGCCTCGCCGGGCGCTCCGACCTCCGCTTCGTGGTACACGTTCGGATCGGGGCTGGCGGTCGATCACGGGAAATTCCGCGAGAATATTGAGAAATACCCCGATCTCGCCGACGAACTGCGTGCGATCTACGACGACATCCGGAACTGGTGCACCGGGGAGCAGATCGGCGCGCATCAGGACGCCTACGAGCGCGAAATCGCCTCGACCGGCGCGTGCTGGGGCGGCGGCTGGGCGGGACACTCGAATCCCGATTACGACCGTCTCCTCCATCTCGGGACGGAGGGGATCCGCGCGCTCATCACCGAAGGACTCGCGAAGAATCCCGGTGCGGCGGATTTTTACGAGGGCACATTCCTCGCGATGGACGCGCTCGACGTGCTCGGAGACCGGTTCCGCGCGCTGGCCGAAGAGCTTGCGGCGTCCGCGGAGGATCCCGAAGACCGGGCGGAATACGAGGCGACGGCGGCGGCATTCTCCGTGATCCCGCGCAGGCCCGCGTATGACATGCGCTCGGCGGTCCTGTTCTTTTGGATGTTCTTCACCTTCGACGGGATCGATTCGCCCGGACGGCTCGATCAGTTCTTCCTCGATTACTGGCGCGCGACGCCCGAGGACGAGGCGATAAAACAGCTCGAGCGGCTCTGGCAGGCGTTTCACGAGACCCGGACGTGGAAACTCTGCATCAGCGGGAGCGACGAAAACTGGGTCGATCAAACGAACGAGGTGTCCTGGGCGATCCTCGCGCTGGCGGAAAAATACCGCTATCAGACGCCGAACATCACGATGCGCGTGCACCGGAACACCCCGGACACGCTCTGGGAACGGGCAGCGGAGGTCCTCGCGACGGGGATCGGGATGCCCGCGCTCTACAACGACGAGGTCGTCTGTCCGGCGCTCGAAAAGATGGGGATCCCGCCCGTCCACAGCCACCTCTACTGCATGAACGGCTGCAACCAGATCGACATCATGGGCAAATCGCACATGGGGCTCGAAGACGGCGAGGTCAATTTCGGAAAATGCCTCGAATACGCGCTCTTCGACGGCTATGACACCATGCGCGGCGCGCAGCTCTCGATCCACACCGGCGATGCGTCGAAGTTTGCGACCTTCGAGGAGCTCATGGAGGCCCTGTACCGGCAGGTCGACCGGATCACCGACGTGTCCGTGAGCCTGTCCCTCTCCTCGCAGATGACCTACGCCCGGTACGCGCCGTCCCCGATGCGCTCCTGTCTCCTCGACGGATGCCTCGAGCGCGGGCGGGATTACAAGAACGGCGGTCCGCTCTACGGCGACGGGCAGATCCTCTCCGAGGGAATGCCGGACTGCGTCGATTCCCTCGCAGCGGTGAAGAAATTCGTGTTCGAGGAAGGCCGGTATTCCATGGCGGAGCTCCTCGACGCGCTGCGGAAGAATTTCGAGGGATATGAGGAAATGCGGGCCGTGCTCATGACCGCGCCGAAGTTCGGCAACGACGATCCGTACGTCGACTCGATCATGAAGGCGCTGTCGGATCACTGGTTCGCGTATCTGAAAACCAAGCACACCTTCCGCGGAGGCACCTTTGCGGGCGGATGCTCGACATTCAGCCGCGCGGCGAACAACGGACGCGCCTGCCCCGCCCTGCCGAACGGGCATCTGCGCGGGGATCCGATGTTCGCGGACTGCATCGGCGCGGTCCCGGGCCAGGACGTCTGCGGTCCGACGGCGGCGGTGAAATCCGCGCTCGTCTACGATCAGACGGAGGTCACGAGCGGCTTCGTGTTCCAGCTGCGCTTCGACAAGGCGCTCTTCGCGACGGAAAAAGGGATGGCGTCCTTCGTCTCGCTCGCGAAATCCTATTTCAAGGGCGGCGGCCAGCAGCTCTCCGTCAATGTGCTGAATCCGGAGGAACTGAAGGACGCGCAGGCGCATCCCGAGCGGTACGGCGACCTCATCGTGCGCGTCGGCGGATACAGCGACTACTTCGTGCGGCTCTCCCGCGACCTGCAGGACAACATCATTGCCAGAACCAGCTATTGAGAGGTGAATAACATGACCACATTTCTCGCGGGCGCATCCCGTGCGGACATCACGCCCGCCGTCGGGACGCTTCTCTTCGGGTACAATCCCCATCAGGTGAGCACATCGATCCACGACCGGCTCAAGGTCACGGCCGCGGCCTTCTCGGACGGACAGCAGACCGCCGTGCTCGTCACCGCCGACGTCTGCGAGATCCAGACCGCGCTCGCCGACGAGATCCGCCAGGCAGCCGGGGACGCCGCGGGCATTCCGTGGCAGAACATCCTGCTCTCCGCGACGCACACCCACTCCGCACCGAACGTGACCGGCATGGAGGGCTGGGGCGACGTGGACCGTCCCTATGTCGACGCGATCTTCCTCCCGGCAATCGTGCAAGCGGTAACGGAAGCCGTCCGCGCGATGGAGCCCGCGGTTCTCGGACTGGCGGAGACGGAGAGCCGGGTCGGCATCAACCGCCGGGAGCTGAAACGCGGCGGCCGGGTCGACTTCGGGCAGAATCCGTGGGGACCGTTCGACACCACGATGACCGTGATCGCCGTGAAATCGGCGGACGGGCGCGGGATCCTCAACCTCGTCCATTACGGATGCCACGGGACTGCGGCGGGCTGCAACCATGAAATCAGCCGCGACTGGTCCGGGATGATGGTCGACCGCATGGAGCGCGAGACCGGGATCATGACGGCCTACTGGCAGGGCGCGTGCGGCGACACGGGTCCGCGTATCTCCAACGGCGCCACGACCGGCGACATCACCTACGTCGAAGAGCTCGGCTCCGAGGCGGCGATGGACGCGGTCCGGGCATGGCGGCAGATCCGGTCGTATCATACGCCCGCGCTCGGCGTCTTCCGCGGAACGGTCCGCATCCCCTGCGTGCCGCTCCCGTCCGAGGAAGAAGTCGCAGCGAAGCTCGCCTCCTACCGCGACCCGGCGTCGCTCATCAACATTCAGGCGATGGAGTACGGGCACTGGCGGGACGTGCTCGCGGCGATCCGGAGCGGAGAGACCCCGCCCGACGCGCTGACTTACGACAATACGCTCGTCGCGCTCGGGGACATCCTCTGGATCCCGCATCCGTTTGAGATCTTCACGGAGATCACGCTCCGGCTCAGACAGTACGCGCCGTATGCACACGTGCTTTCGCTCTCGACGACAAACGGGACCAACGAATACCTGCCGACGAAGGGCGAGATGCTCCGCGGCGGGTACGAGGTCGACTGTTTCCGCTACGGCCACGTCTTCCCGATGACGGACGACGCGGACGAACACATCATCGAAGAAAATCTCCGGATTCTCGGAGTCTGAGGAGGGTTTATGTATCGGATCGGACAGGAAGAGATCGACGCGGTCGCACGGGCGATTCTGAGCCGCGATTTCTTCAAAATCAACGGCAGCGGGCAAGAGGTCCTGCACTTCGAGGAAGAATGGAAGCGCTTCATCGGCGCGGATCACGCGCTCCTCATGACGTCCGGATATGCCGCGCTCGCGTCCGGGCTCATCGGCATGGGGATCGGGCCAGGCGACGAGGTGATCGTCCCGGCTTACACCTACATCGCGACCGCGCTCGCCGTCCTCGAAGTCGGCGCGATCCCGGTCATTGCGGACACGGACGAGACGCTCACCCTTTCGGCGGCGGATACGGAGAAAAAGATCTCCCCGCGCACGAAGGCGATCATCCCCGTGCACATCCAGGGCTTCCCCTCCGACATGGACGGACTCCAGGCAGTCGCGGCGCGTCACGGCGTGCGGATCCTCGAGGACGCCTGTCAGTCGGCGGGCGGGTGCTATCATGTCAAGCCGCTCGGCTCGATCGGAGACGCCGGGGCGTTCAGCTTCAACTATTTCAAGATCATCACCTCGGGCGAGGGCGGCGCGCTCACGACGAACGACCGCACGATCTACGAGCGCGCCCTGATCTATCACGACGCCTCCGCGGTCGCGTTCTTCGGTTCGCAGCTCGACGGGTTCACGGAGCCCCTCTTCGGCGGGCGGGAATACCGCGTATCCGACCTCACCGGCGCGATCCTGCGCGAACAGCTCCGCCGCCTGCCCGGAATCCGCGCCGATCTGAAGCGCATCCAGCGGCAGATCGCGGATCGGGTCGCGGGAAGCCTGACCGTCGCGCCGTCGCATGATTTCGAGGGGGACGCGGGTACGACACTCGCCCTGCGCTTCGATTCGGAGGAGGAGACACGCCGCTTTGCGGCACGGTGCGCTGAGCGCGGGATCGGGCTGACCGTTCCGATCGATACCGGCAAGCACGTCTACACCAACTGGACGCAGGTGATGGAGAAGCGCGGCGCATGGCATCCCCGGATGGATCCCTACCAAATGGAGGAGAACCGGGGCGCGGCTTCGAACTACACGCCGGACATGTGTTCGTTCACGCTCGATCTGCTCGCGCGGACCGTGTATCTCGCCATCAATCCCGACTGGAGCGAGGCCGACGCGGATCACGTGGCAAAGGTACTTCTCGGAAAAGAATAACGGAAACCGCACGACAAAGGGCTGCCATCGCTGACAGCCCTTTTTGATTTGCCTGAGATCCTCTTCGGATCAGTCGTTCCCTTCCCCTGCGGGATCGGATTCGCCTTCACCGGGATTTTCCGCCGGGACTTCTGCCTCGGCTTCGACGGTGAATTCCGCGGATCCGTTTTTCGAGTTGATCGTGAAGGAGACGGTGTGCGTGCCGGCTTCGAGCGTCATGCCGTCGGCCAGCGTGATCGCGATACGTCCGTCCTTCGCTTCGGCCTTCATGCCTTCGATAGAGACCGCTTCGCCGTCCTTTTCGAGACCTTTCACCGCGATGTCCACGCCGCCGAGATCGTCGAGATCAAAGTCCGGGGTCACCTCGATGACGCCGTCCTTCCATTCGGCTGCGAACTGCGGGTCCGCGCCTTCGATGAGGAGCTTCACTTCCCCGCCCGCCGCGATGAATTCGACGTGCTTCAGGTAGAGGTCCGTGACCTTCATGTCTTCAACCTTGCTGTCCTTGGTGATGCGGATCGAACGCATATCCTTCGCGATGGCGTAGGCCGTGCCGTCGACGGAGACCGTGCCGGAGGTGTAGCCCGTGAGGACGCCTTCCGCGGTCATCGCGTCTTCTGCGCCGGTGACGTGACCTTCCGCGTCGAGGCGGTAGTCATGGCCGTTTTCGAGATCCGCTTCCACGGAAAGGACGGTTTCGATCGCGCCAGACGCAAAGCTGTACGCCGTGTATTCGGTGTAGCTTCTGCCGTTCTCGTAGACCTGGCCGTTTACGCCGAGGATGCGCACGGAGGCCGCGTCTGGATCGTATGCGCCGACCGAGCCGTCGGAGACGCAGAGGTAACGGAGGGTTTCGACATTGCCGACTTCATTCCCGAAGACCGCGACGATCTTTGCACCGTCCGCGATCTCCATGTCGCCGAGGTTCGCGCCGCGCTTCCGGCTCCACTTGCCGTTCTGGCACACGACGATCTCGGAGTTTTCGTCGACGATGAATTTCACTTCCTCGAGGCCGGCGGATGTTGCCAGCGCGTCCGCGTCGCCCGCTTTGAGGAGGAAGCTGCCGCGTCCGTTCACTTCGACGGAGGAGTTCTGCGCCGCTTCGATGAGGAGCGCAATCTCTTCCGCGCTGTTTGTGTTCTGGACGAATGCCTTTGCGCCGGAGACGAGCACGCCGTCCTTCGCTTCCGCCGCGATCAGACGGTATTCGCCGTCGGATTCGAGGTAGCGGTAGACCTCACCCTTCCGGGCCGCGCCGTCGCTCACATAGATGTTCTGCTCTTCGCCGTCGAGGAAGGCGGTCATGATATACCGGAACGCGCCGTCTTCATAGATGCGGTAGGCATCACTCAGGGCCGTCAGATACTGCGAGGCGGATACGGTCACGCTGCCTTCGATCACCGCGGCGATCTGCCCGTCATACACGGCGACCGTCGCGTTCTTGCCGAGGGTCAGCTTTGCGCGGATGTCGTCCGCACGGATGCCGGCGGTCTCATTGCCGAGGTCGTAGATGCCGTCATCGATCTTCGCCGTGCCGCTCGTCAGTCGCTTCACGGTGCCGGAGACGATGTCGAGCGCGTCGGCGATGACGAGGGAGGAGGTGTTCTTGTTGTAGTAATAGAGGACGTATTCCCCGTTGACGATGTTCTTCTCGTTCTTCACATCGACATCCCCTCGTCCGTCGGCGAGGTTCACGTGCCCGTCCGCGTCAATCCCGAGTCTGCCGACCTTGTACGGGGTGAGGATGCCGATCTTCGCGGCGTCATCCCCTTCCGTGCAGAGCAGGGAGATCCGACAGAAGCCGAGGAGCGGTTTCAGATCTTCGACGCTCGCGATCTGACCGAGGACCGCGTCGTCATCGTAGACATAGAGCTTGAGTTCGTTGTCGTTGGTCGCGAGGGCGTCGGAATACTCCTCCACGAGGGTATAGCGGTTGTCGCCGATCTTCACGGTTTTCTTGTCGATCGCCGCGCCGTCAAAGTCCTCGCGCACACTCATCGG